>CARTQV010000033.1 GCA_949070545.1 uncultured Candidatus Saccharibacteria bacterium
GAATTTCGTTTGCATTCATTGCTCTATTATAGCATGAAAATGGGCTATTCCTTCAGGAATAGCCCTCTTAGTTATCATAACTAAGCCCCCTTTTTAGAGGAAAATGTACTTCAAGACAAATAGAATTGCCAACCCGTACATCATGCCGCTGCATCTCGGCACTAAGCACATTTTTGGCTGGAAGCGGCGCGCAATGCGACAAGCGATGTTAATCACGACGTAAGAAATTACACCCAGCGCAATACCTTCAGCAATACTGTAAAATAATGGCATTGCGATGATGCATATATACGCCGGAAAGGTCTCCGCAAGATTATGCTCGTCAGACAACAATAACTTTCCAGCCGCTCTAAACATCAAAAATCCAACCACAATCAATGCAGGCGCGGTCGCAAAACTCGGCACTGAAGTGAAAATTGGCGCAAAGAATGACGAAATTGCGAACAAAACTGCAACCGTTAAAGCCGTCAAACCCGTGCGTCCGCCAGCTGCGATACCAGCGACTGACTCCACGAAGGTCGTAATCGTCGATGTCCCGAGCATGGCGCCCGTCGTCGTGCCAACAGCGTCAGCCATCAGGGCCTGGTTTACGTTCGGCAATTTGCCGTTTTCGTCCAGTAGTCCACCCTGTTCAGCACCGCCAATCAGTGTTCCAATGCTGTCGAAAATGTCAACGAACAAAAACGCAAATACAACTGACACAAAAGTCATCATGCCAACTTTCGCCAAATCAACCGTGAAACACTGACCGAAAGTTTCCGAAACCTTCGAGAAGTCGGTGATCCCGACCTGCGGATACGCCGAGAAAAATCCTGCCTCGGGATTCGGAACATAAAGCCCAGTCGCTTGTGCGATGATTCCGAGAATCCAAGTTTCTACGATGCCGATCAGAATCGAGCCCTTTATCTTGCAGACGTAAAGAACAGCTGTAATCAGGACACCAATCAACGCCAAAAGTGCGC
Source organism: uncultured Candidatus Saccharibacteria bacterium (assembly GCA_949070545.1). GTDB lineage: Bacteria > Patescibacteriota > Saccharimonadia > Saccharimonadales > Saccharimonadaceae > Nanosyncoccus. Next base: position 963 of record CARTQV010000033.1, read on the forward strand.
AGATGCCACCATGACGAAAATCGGCTCCGAAGTCGACCAGCGTAACCAAAGTCGAATCGCTCGCTACAACAATGCCAGCATTCTGCAAGCCAATGAAGCAAATAAACAAACCAATGCCGACAGAGACAGCGATCTTCAACTTCATTGGGATTGCGTTGAAAATTGCCTCCCTGACTTTCAGGAAAGTCAGGATGATGAAGATGATGCCTTCGATGAAAACAGCAAATAGTGCCGTTTGCCAGGTCATGCCCATGCCGATGACGACGGTATAGGCCATGAACGCGTTGAGCCCCATGCCCGCTGACAAAGCGAACGGGAGATTGGCCGCGAAGGCCATAACAGCAGTTGCGATTGCCGACCCGAGACTGGTGGCAACAAGCACAGCAGTGGCGTCCATACCGGCAGCACTCAGGATATTGGGATTGACGACTAAGATATAAGCCATTGTCAAAAATGTGGTAACCCCAGCCATGATTTCGGTGCGGACGTTTGTACCGTGCGCGGTGAGTTTGAAAATCTTTTCGATTTTACCCATACTCTTTCCTCCTTTTAAAGACCTTTGTATGCGTCCGAAGACGCAGAAACAACGTTACTCTGTAATTTTACATTATTTTCTTTATATCGTCAAGTGCAATAATAAGCGTTGAAGTTTTGTCAAAAGAAAAAGGCCTCTAATCTACCGCAAACGTGTTTGGGAGGGAGGAGGAATTACATATGGTATATGATAATTGGAAAGCTCCAGTTTGAAGTTGGCTTAAAGCTAAAATTACTTCCGCCAAGAAACGGAAGTAAAACCAAAAAGTAATTTCCATTCTAACGCCAAATATAATGGAAGTCAAGACTTGTTGTCTTTATGCGAAATGAGGCTTGTGCGCAGCGGAGTTGCTAACTATTACTATATTACTCCAAGTCTTCAACTTACACCTATATCAGATGCTGGGCAATATGGCGTCTATTGGTCCTCTACGCCTTACGCTAGTGGTGGTCTCACTTACTATCTCGACTTCCGTACTAGTGGTGTTTACCCATCCAGCTACGGTAACTCAAACGGGCCCCAAAATCGCACTTTTACTGGCTTCTCCCTCCGCTGCCTAGCTAGTTAGTGTCTATAGTAGGAGGAAGGAAGTTTATCCTGCAACTATCCCGCCACCGAGGCAGACTTCGCCGGCATATAGCACTGCGGACTGACCCGCAGCTGGACACTTCACGGGCTGTTCGAAGATAAGTTCACTATCCCGAAACTCGACCGGAACCAGTGGTGCGCGATGGCGCAGCCTCACCATAATCCCCTTTTCAGGCGGAGCTTGACGCAATTTCACAGATTCGAGTGAGATGCGTTCTTTCCAGAGATGCGAATCATTCAAATTACGCGATACATAGACAATATTCTTTGCCAAATCTTTTTTCACAACATAATATGGTAAACCGCCACCGAGATATAATCCATGACGTTGACCGATGGTATAGAAAATTGCGCCGTCATGCGCTCCTAGCACGGTGTCGGTCTCGATATCGCGAATCTCGCCTGGAGCGACGTCGATATAATGGCTGAGAAAATCTTTCATACCAACTTCGCCGACGAAGCAAACGCCCATAGATTCCTTTTTGGTCGCCACGTCGAGACCTCTGTCCACGGCAAAGGCTTTCACCTCGGGCTTAGTCATTGCACCAACTGGGAATAGGGTTTTCGTAGTCGCTTCGAGGCCCATGCGATAGAGAAAATAGGTTTGGTCTTTGTTCTCATCGATAGCGCGTAATAATTTTTCGCCTTCCGTGCGAGCATAATGCCCTGTCGCAATATAATCTGCACCACGAGACATCGCACGTTCGTAGAATAGTTTGAACTTGATTTGCTCGTTGCACATCACATCAGGATTCGGAGTGCGACCGTTTCTAAACTCTGCGAGCATATAATCCACAACGCGCTTTTTGTACTCTTCCTCGAAGTCCCAAACTTCAAAGTCCAAGTCCAACCCTACTGCGACACGCTTCGCGTCGGCTAAATCTTCAGCCCAAGGACACTTCATACCGGGGAGATCTTCGGACCAGTTTTTCATATAAACACCAGTAACGTCATAGCCCTGCTCTTTGAGAAAAACTGCGGAGACGCTGGAATCGACGCCACCAGACATACCGAGGAAGACCTTAGACATTGGATTCTCCTTCTGAAAGAGAATTATTGTTTTTCTCGGGGCGCGTAGTCAGCGCCTGCCGTTGCAGGGCTGACGCGCTCGTCCTCGCCGTGGCTCCGGATCCCCTCGAAAAGCAACAATTCTTTTCATCACGATTCTTCATGCCTATATGTTGCTTGCATGGTAAAGCTCGAGCGTATTCATGTCTCACTGTCTCGACAATGATCTTCGCAGCATGTTCAATCTGCTCTATGCTATTTGTGCTACCGAGCGAAATGCGCAAACTACCAGCAATTTCGGTGTCAGAAAGACCAATCGCCGTGAGAACATGGGATTTTGTGCCCTTGTTGGCGGCACAAGCAGCCCCGGTTGAGACCAAAATCCCTTCTTTTTCGAGTTTATAAATCAACCTTTCGGCGTCTACTCCTGGGAAACAGACTGGGACGAAACTCGCGAGCTGATGCTTCAAATTACCGAGGAAAATTGGCTCAGGGAACTGGTTTCCCTTGACTTTTTCGTCGTCCTGTGCTACAATGGAAGTATGAGCCAGTTCTCGACGGAGAATCTGAGCCATTCCTTGGTATTTCTTGCGACTAGAATTGAGATGTCCGTGGGCATATTTCGCAGCAACAGAAAACCCGACGAGACCAGGGACATTTTCGGTGCCAGCACGCAGGCCACGCTCTTGACCGCCTCCAACAGTAACTGGTTTCAGTTTAATTCCATGCCCAACGAAAAGTGCGCCGATTCCCTTCGGTCCACCACATTTCGCGGCATTCAAAGTTAGAAGATCGACACCGAGACGCGCGACATTAATGTCCATTAAGCTGAGTGCCTGCGAGGCGTCGCTGTGGAGATAGAGCGGAGTTTTCAGACCACGCGAGAGACGATTCTGACGGACTTTTCGTATCAATTCAGCGATTTCAGCGAGCGGTTGAATTGTGCCGAGTTCGTTGTTCGCAAGTGAAACCGAAACCAGCACAACTTCATCTGTGAGTTGCTTTTTGAAACCTTCTATATCAATCAGGCCGTCTGATTTCACGGTGACTTTTTTATGGGAATATTTTTTGGCGGTTTCGAGGACGGCGGCATGCTCGGTCGCGAGAATAAGCGCGGTCGGATTCGGCGAAGAGACCGTTTCAAGCACTGAAAACGCCAGACTAATTGACTCAGTTGCACCAGAAGTAATGACGAGGTCAGCACCTTTCGCACCGATGACATGCGCAAGCTCGTCCTTCGCGGCTTCGTAGGCGAGACGCACATGTTTTGCGGGCAGATATGGCGCGGAAGGATTGAAAAAATCACGTTGGAAATATGGCAACATAGCGTCGAGCGCAGGCTGACAAAGCGGTGTTGCGGCAGCGTGGTCGAGATAAATCAAATTAAGCTTAGGCACGGTGATAGAGATCCCGCTTAATGGTGTGAAGATAGACATGGGTAGCTTTCCGGAAATTTTCAAGCTCGGCGCTTTCGAGTTTGATGTATTTTCCGGCTGAGAGTTTTTTGTAGACACCAGATGGGCGGACTTCGTAGCGCACCGTCAATTGACGCGCATGGCCGTTTTCGTCGATCCAACCTTCATGCCAAATCCAAATGTTTTGTTGGTCATGGAAAAACTCGCGCCGATGGCCGGCAGGAACAGGGCCAAAAATTGTACTACCAAGTTTCGACTCGGCGTTGATAAGGTCAGCACGTGTGATCTGGCGCTGGCGTCGCGAAGATTTTTGAGCAGATTTCGATAAAGGTTTCAGAAGTTTCTTTCGAGTTGCGGGCTGTTTCGGGCCCGTGGTTTTTTTCGGGCCTACAGACTCTTTCTTTTTCAAAAGCTTTTTAGTCACGGACTTTTTCGGTTTTTTGACGCCAGCGCCAGTAATTGCCTCAGCGAGCGCGGCGTTGTTTTCTTTGATGATTTTCTCAGCAACTTTGGCCGTCCCGCGCCGCGGTTCACGAATGCGAATTTTGACACCTTCGACTAACTCCTGGGGTTTGGGCGAAGATTTTGGGGTCGAAGGCTTAGCCGCGGCGCCGCTCGCTGAGGCAGGCTGCTTTTTCGCAGCTTTCACAACACTTTTGCGCAAAGAACGCATCTTGAGCGGTTTTGTAACTTTTTCTTTCAGTTGCTTTGTGGAAAGCTTCGGCAGAGCGCGACGCTTTGATTTCTGTTTTGGAGTTGCAATAATTTTTGCGGTTTTCGAACTTGACACTGACTTTGAGGCTGAATTATTTGCAGGCGATTTCACCTTGACTTCTTCGGCTGGCTTCGCAAAATCAGCTAATTCCTGCATCTCAGGAGTTATTCTGGCATCATTCGGCAAAGCGGGCGTCGCCGTTTTTACTGACTTCGCTTTTCCTCTCAAAGTTGTAGCTTTATAGACCTTAGATTTTATTGTCCTGCGCGGCATAATTCAATCTCCTCCGCGATCCCCATCAATTCACGATACAACTCAAAAGAAGCTGGCGTCCCAAAATCAGAGGCCGATCGGTCACGACGATTAGATTTTGAAAATAGTTCGTGCATTTTTTGTCGTTTGCTCCTCAATTTCTCGTTCTTTTAAACCCAATTTTTCGGCGAGGTAGGTCGCAACGTTGGCGACATACCCTGGTTGGTTTATTTTACCACGGAAAGGCACTGGGGTCAAGAATGGCGCATCAGTTTCCAACACGATACGTTCCAGAGGTGGTAAAGGTGGGGTTGTATAAGTCGCCAGACCATTCACGCCGATATAAAATCCCCGCTCTAAAGCCTTTTTTAGATCGCGCTTCGAGCCCGTGAAGCTATGAATCACACCATGCGCTTTCGGAAAATTATCCAAGACGGCAAAAGCATCGTCGAAGGCTTCGCGGAGATGAAGCGAAACGGGCAAACCCAAATCTAGCGCAAGCTGGAGCATTTGTTCAAAAAGTTTAATCTGGGCAGAACGGTCATAGCCATCGTAATGGTAGTCGAGGCCGATTTCACCGATAGCGACCAGTCTATACATTCCTTCGGTAGCGGATGAACTCTTTCGACCAGAGACACGGCGTTCTCGCGTCCCGTCGTTACGGGCGCGAGCCGCCTCTTCCTCGGCCGTAGCCTGCGGAACGGTCTCTCGATCAAAAGGGTTCATCTCTCCAAAAAGCAATACCTCCTGGTCAACATCCGAAATCTTATTGGCGAACTCGGGGTGGATGCCATAGGTCCAGTAAATATTTTCACGCTCAGTAGCAAAGTCACGGGCATGCAGAGAATCTTCGTGGTTCGTACCGATACAAATGATTTTTTCGACACCGTTATTATGGGCATTCTTCAAGAAATCCGTTTGTTGCTCGGGCGTAAACCACTCAAGGTCGTGGAGGTGACAATGGGTATCAATCAACATATAACTATTATATCAAGAAAAACGTCAGGCACACGTGCCTGACGTTAGAAGCGCTTCTAACTTTGCGCCTAAATCGAGACAGCTATCACTTCGGCTCTTCGCCAGCATTGAAGACTACGCACTTGAAGTTTTCACTACTTTGTGTAAAAAACTGGATTAGCTTCATCATAGCAAAGGATGCACAGGCGTGATCTTCGTGCGACTCTGCACCAGAGACACAGATATAGATCCGCATCAAATCGGCGTGTTCGTCAGTGTTGGAGTTGACGTATGAAACCGTCATTACAGTCGAGCCGAAATGCGTCGACCAACCGTTTTCCTCACAGAAATACCCACTCTCTATGGCTTCCTTGTCATCACGGCGCTGGAAGCCAAACTTTCTCAAACGTGAGGCATAAGCAGTTTTCAGCGCCGAATAGCCGTAGCAGTTCACCGGTTCCACATGCTCATCGTCGCAAGTATATAAAATCGTGTGACTGCCAGTCGGGCTGATCTTGTAAACTCGCTCATATTCGCAGACGTCCAGTATAAACCCGGCGTCGTCACATTTGCTGCCTCCGCCAAGCCATTCGTCGGCACGCTGGCAAAGCGGCACCATCGTAACCCGGATACAACCGTTGCCAGTTTTGGCAAATACGGGGATTTTTCCAGCGGCTTCACGCGCCGATTCGACGATACAATCTAACATCGCAGCGTTGTCTAAATCCATCAAAGCTGTCATCATATTTTCCTTCTCCATTTGACCACCTCCTAATCTATAAGAGAAGAACATTAAGGAACGATTACCTAAACAGGGGTGAGAAAAACTTGCCCCATATTTCCATTGTAGCACAAAGTTGATAAAATGTCAATAATAAATATAGAGGTTGACTTTTTGCAGTAGGCATCAACAAAGAAACAGTTGCCACACAAGAGGCCAATAGCTTATTTTTTGCCATAACACTCCTTAGGCCCTGGCAGCACGTTTGCGCTTCACGGGGTCGAGCTCACGCTTGCGTAGACGCAAACTCTTCGGCGTGACTTCGAGTAACTCATCATCGAGTAAGAAGTCAATACACTGTTCCAAAGAATACTCGGTATGTGGAGTGAGTTGAATTGCACCATCGCTAGAGTGGGTACGCATGTTCGTGAGTTGTTTTTCTCTACAAATATTAATATCAAGGTCGTCCTTTTTGTTTGAGAGACCGACAATCATTCCCTGATAGACCGGTACTCCGGGCGGAATGAACAAAATACCACGTGCTTGTGCTGCGTCGAGAGCATAAGCCGTGCTTGTTCCAGCCTCGTGCGCAATCAAAGCGCCGTTGCGCTCGGGTTTATACTTTCCTTCGACCGGTTTGTAGCCGTTCGGCAAACTTGACATAATCGCTGTGCCACGCGTCGCAGTCAACAAACTGTTCCTCAGACCAATCAGCGCAGCTGTCGTAATTTCGTAAACAAAGCGTGTACCACCACTCGAAAGCAATTCTTGGCTTTTTAGTTCAGACTTACGAACACCGAGTTCTTGGCTGACGGCGCCGACGAACTCCGGTTCGACTTCAATCGTGAGTTCCTCAACTGGTTCACACTTTTTGCCGTTAATCTCCTTATATACCACTTCCGGCCTGCCCGTTTCAAGTTCATATCCTTCTCTCCTCATTGTTTCAATTAATACGCTTAGGTGTAATTCGCCTCGACCCGAGACCTTATAGCCCAAACCGTCGGGGACAATCTTCAGGGCGATATTCGTCTCGAGTTCACGCTCCAGACGTTCAGCGATTTGACGCGAAGTCGTGAATTCGCCTTCTTGTCCCTTTAGAGGGCTAGTATTTGGTCCAATATAGATACTCAAAGTTGGTGGTTCGAGTTCGATTGTCGGTAAGGCCTCGGGCTGCTCGCCCGTTGCAATCGTGTCACCAATATTCGCCTCGGCGATACCAGAGATCGCCACGATATCACCAGCTTCAGCAGACTCGGCTTCAACTTTGCCGAGACCAGAATAAGTGAAGATTTTGTCGATTTTCCCATGCTTGACTGACGTGCCACACGGCAAAGGCTGCGGTCCTCCTCGGAGCGCGTCGTCAGCGCCTGCCGTCGCAGGGCTGACGCGCTTGTCCTCACCGTGGCTCCGGATCTCCTCGGACGACACAGCCTTTGCCGCATCGCCTTGGCAAGCGTGCAAAATTGACACTTTTTCACCTTTTTCCAACTTTCCACGCATGAGTTTGCCAATACAATACTT
>CARTQV010000034.1 GCA_949070545.1 uncultured Candidatus Saccharibacteria bacterium
TAATATCTAGAAATGCGTTTATGAAAGCTGCCAAATATGGCGTGCGGAATGAACGTACGGATGACGCCAGATGCAGATGCGGTTTTTCGATAATTCGCAGCCCGTCAATCATTTGCTCCCATTTTGCGTCTCTACGATATTCTTTATCGTCTAACTCAGGAGTAACGTAAACGTCCCAATTTGAGAATACATGTCGTAGAGCATTAAACCATTCTGGGAGCCCTGCTTCACCGGTGTTAATCTCCTGTCCGCCGCCAACAAGGCAAACTATTACAGCCCAGCCTTCATGTCTATCCATGGTACTGATTAAAAATTCAGGTTCACTGTAGCGAAAATCAGAGACGTTCTTTTTTATTTGCATGAATTTTTTGATCGTATCCTTGGTCCATGCTCGCTGAGCCTCATCAAAAATGACTATTTTTTCTGGCGGTACGTTATTGTTACCTACAAATGAATCACGGTATTTATGAATAATCTGGATAAACGCCGACGTTTTTCTCAAAGCAGCTTTTTTCGAAATACGACCGCTCTGCTGTTTTGATCGTTCGACCTCATCCCTTGCCAATGCCTCTTGTAGCACTTCTACGAGAGGAAGATTACCAGACAGGAAGACCGCGTGTTCGCCGTCATGCGCTCCAGCGTATTGAATGGCCAGATTTAACCCAACTAATGTTTTGCCAGCTCCGGGAACGCCAGTGACAAAACATATGGACTTCCTATTATTAGCTTTGCTATATTCAATAATCTTATTAAGCTCAGCAGTCGTATATGACAAATTTATTGCATCAGCGTCACTCCGAGTGATTTCCTGAACATCATGCCCCCTATACATCGCTTGCGCTGCTTCTATAATTGTTGGCGTTGGTAAATATTCGGAGTTTTCCCACGCTGCGTAATCAAAAGGGCACTCGATATCAGTATAAATAGAAGCAACTTCCTCAATAACTTGTGCTATATTATTAGCATTGCACTTTAGAGGCTCAACGATACGATCTTTGACTGTTATTTTGTTGGTAATACCTTTCGCTTCAGTTGGAATTAAAATTGGAACTAGAAACTTATCATGACTCTCTTTTTGAAAATTTTTTAGATCAAGCGCGTAATCATAAACTTGATCATACCCTGACGAACAATACTCACAAGCTCCGCACTTAAATTCTATACAAAAACAATGTTCTTGTATAGAATGATAGCATCGACTCTCTTGCCTATACGAGGAATAATATACTCAAAAATAATTTGACCGTCTTTATCTAAAAGCTTAAACTGGTCCTTGAGAATCGCAACTTCTTCCCTCCAAGTATTAACCTGCTGGATAGAAGTCTCATTAAATGGGCTGTTTAACTGTATCCTACCAATAATCTCATTCGTAGATTGACGACAGAAAGACTCGAATGAAGCAGAATAGTATGATCTTGGATTTCGCATATTTAAATAAAAACACAGATAAACTGATCGAAAAATTAGCTAGATTCATTATAGCATACAGATGAAACTTTGGCGACTAGTAAAACCCCTTGATATTATCCTTATTAAGTCTATTGGCATACGTACTATTCTTACGGAAAAGGAAACTATCCAAGCCAGAAGACATAGGACCATAACGCAATTTTACAGGGGTAAAACAGTCGAAAACAGGCTTTATATTCTGTGTGGTCGGGGCGACTGGACTCGAACCAGCGACCTCACGGTCCCAAACCGTGTGCGCTACCAACTGTGCTACGCCCCGATGATTCTATTATAACATGGGAGCCCCGGAAATACTAGCTCAATTTCGCTCCGCGTGTCGATTTTCGTCTCGGGTAGATCCGTTTTTCGTTCTTGTCCATTTTCCCCAGAATCACTGCTCCAAGGTCAACTCCCAAAATTTCCGCCAACCCCAGCAAATAAATTGCTACATCCGCCAATTCCTCGCCAACCTCGCCAGTTTCCTTATTCCAGGCATCATACGCTTCCGCCACCTCTCCATACAAAAGACAGAACTCCAAGTTCAAATCTGTGACGTTAAATTTATGGGCCAGCTTGTTTTGATACGCACGTTTTTGTAGGGTCCCTAGTGCCTTCTGTATCACCTCTGTATTTTCTTCTGCCATATTCTCAGTATATCATACCAAAAAACAAAAAACGCCCAACCGGCGTCTAACTTGACCTGGCGGAACCGACGAGACTCGAACCCGCGACCTCCGCCGTGACAGGGCGGCGCTCTAACCAACTGAGCTACGATTCCACTGACGCCATTATAGCGTAGAATCTCAATCTGCGCAAGAGGAAACTTCATTTATCGAAGAAATTGTGATAAAATATGATTATTCTGGGTGTGGCGCAGCTGGTAGCGCGCGCGGTTCGGGACTGCGAGGTCGTCGGTTCAAGTCCGATCACCCAGACCAGGAAAGGAGAACATGCTAAAAGCGGTTATTTACGATTTTGATGGCACCTTGACGCCAGAAAGCACGGCACAGTTTCAGATCCTTGAGAAAAGTGGCTTTAAGAACGGAATGGACGACCCAAGGTTTTTTGTAGCAGTCAAAACGATGATGAAGGAGAAAAAAATCGGCTTGTATGAAGCGACAATTTGGGTGCTTCTTGATACCGTAAGATCTGCAGGATATCATCTCACGGATAAGAACATCGGATTGGGGGCGGACGAACGCGTCTATAACTCGGGCGTAGAAGAGCTGCTAATATATTTGAAAGACCACAATATCCAAAATTATCTTCTCAGTTCAGGAGCCCAAGCTTATTTGAAACAATTAAAAATCGCACCATATTTTGAAGGGATTTATGCATCGGTTTTATCATATGATGACAACGGTGAGGCGGATGGCATTGAGCGCGTAATGTCGGAGGAAGAGAAGGTCGTTGCGTTACAAGAAATCGCGGAGCGCGTAAACGACACGCCCGATAATTTTTCGGGTATTGTTTATATTGGCGACGGTCCCACGGATTTTGCTGCGTTGGAATATATCAAACAGCGTGGAGGCATAGCGGTTCTAGTGAACAATAAAGACATAGATACAAAACTCACTGGCATAGTAAATCTTGTGACAACCACCGACTTCACTCAAGATGGCGAGTTGATGCAATATTTAAAACGTCTTATCGAAACTTAATGAATCCCTAGATTGTGTTTGGCTAGAAATATCATCTTTCTGCAAGCTTATGCTCATATTTCTCAAAATGAACATAAATATACGCCAGATCTTGCACTAGGCTCGTATCAATTTTGTTATGCGATCTAGAAATACCCGCTAGAATCAGTTTAGCCAGAATAAAGGGCGTTAAGATAATTAATGCTACCGCAACTGACGGCGCGAAAACCGCAAATAGCTTGTGTAAACTTATTGTATTTATCGAATTGTCATAAGTAATAATCACAATCGATGACAGCGCAATCACGGTTGTGAAAATCCATTCTGAAAGATTTGGTCGCGAATTGACTGGCAGACGAGACTGAAAATAGTCCAAAGTTAATTTTATATCTGATTTTGTTCGTAAATTATGGTGTTTCAAATCTGTAACTAGTTTATCAATCCGTCGCGAGTCATCAATCCTAAAATATGCTGTCATTTTTGTCGACAGACTTTTGCTTTGCCTCACTGATTCCATAGTTTTATGTGCATGTCGATACTCCTTTAGGAAAAATATCACAGCAGAAACAATAAACAACAACAGTGCACAACCATAAACCAGCCAGCGATGTTTCCTAAGTATCAAATCCAGCATAATCGCAACTAGGATAATTGCGAGCGCCCGTGGCCAATAATACGTCACAAAACGTTTCCCCTGCAAGTCTTTTTTGTATTCTCTTTCAATATCGTCAAACATCTTATCCAGATTATACCATGTTTGTCGTGTTATAATGACCTTAGGTTACGGGGCTTGGCGCAGTGGTAGCGCGCACGCCTGGGGGGCGTGAGGTCGCCAGTTCGATCCTGGTAGCCCCGACCACGAACAAAGTATAAAATCCATCGATGAAACATTACACAAGTTATTACGATTCTCCTGTTGGCGAAATGCTACTCGTTGCTGATGACATTGGTGCAGTGGGGTTGTGGTTCCGAGACGAAAAATATTATGCTTGTTGTTTGAACGATGACCACGAGCCGCGTGAAACGCCGATTATCAAAGAATTGAAGTGCTGGCTCGACAGCTATTTTCAGGGGAAAAAGCCAGATTCCGAGCCACCACTCCACATGATCGGCACGCCATTCCAAATTGAAGTTTGGAACATTTTGCGCAAAATACCATACGGAACTACTACGACTTACAAAGAAATTGCCAAGGAGATCGCCAAAAAGCGGGGGTTGGCCAGAATATCTGCGCAGGCGGTCGGCACTGCAGTGGGGAAGAACAACATCATCCTCATCGTCCCTTGCCATAGAGTTGTTGCAACAAACAACAGTCTCGCAGGCTACGCAGGTGGAATCGACAGGAAAATTACTTTTTTAAAACTCGAAGGAGCTTTCAAAGACGAATATTTTGTCCCGAAGCACAGTACAGCATCTTAGAGAATCGCCTAAGCTTCCCAAATCTGGAATTTATCGCCTTCGACGTAAACCAATTGATTATCATTCAAACAAATAATTGGCTGAGAAATGCTGAAGAACTCTTCAATATTCTCACGCATTTTTTCAAGATATTTCTCGCGGTTGCGTTCACGATTCCAGTGCGGTTTGAACAGAAAATTGACTAGCCCCATGCCATTATAATTTTGCAAGTTGCCCATTGCCTTATCAGTACTAATATATTTATGCGGCATCGTATCGCCACAGGCCACAATCGACCCTGCACTCTCGCCAATATATGGCACGCCTCGTACCAGTGCTTCTTTCACAAGTTTTTCGAAATTACACTTCTGCATTTGTTCTAACAAAAAGAAATTGTTTCCACCTTGCACAAAGATCACATCCGCATCCTCAATCTCAGTGGCCACTTCATTCTCAGTTTTTCCTTCAATATCAATGTCATGCACCGTGTAGCCACGATTTTTCAAGATTTCGCGCCCATCGTCAATCCAGCTTCTCTGGTCTTCTGGGTGCAAGTTGCCCGCCGTGATGACATAAGCAATCGTAATCTCTTTGGGGGCTTTTCCGAGATAGCTTTCAATACTATTGAGAATTAGCTCAGACACCCCAGGGTGTCGAAAACTCGATGCTAGATAAATTCGGCGGTTATCCATATCCCCATTCTATCATATCTTGTCAGGATTTCTAAGTTTGACCCCGTCCTTATTCAGTGATAAAATACCCTTATTAAGAGTTGATTTATCAAGTTGATAACCATTACCTAAGGAGGTCTATGCCACAAAAAACCAAAAAACCTGCTGCAAAAGGGAATAATCTCCTGCGTTGGATGGCATTCGTTTGTCTATTGCTTCTGTGCTGCATGGGCATCGCTTCGCTAGTTTCTCCCGAGACTTCGATTGAAGAAGTTCCATTGTCGGACGTTATCGCACGTGCAAACGATCCGAATGGTAATATCGCAAAGATCACCGCCGAGGGCAGCAACCTAAAAATCACTTTGAAAGGTGAAGAGAACTATTCTCAGATTTCCCGCAAAGACACTTCTGGAACGCTTTATGACCAAGGGCTTGTTGATCGTTGCGCTAATCTTGCGGGCGAAGAACTAGCAAATTGCCAAAACAGTTTTCCGATTATTGAGTATGTTGAGGCGTCAAACTTCTGGGATTACGCTCTTGATATTGCAATCATCGTCATTCCAGTTATCATTATTATTCTTTTCTTTAGTTCCATGATGCGCCAGGCCCAATCTATGAATAATCAATCCATGGGCTTCGGCAAAGCCAAGGCTAAACTTTATGGCCCTGACAAAAAGAAAGTTCTTTTTAAGGATGTTGCCGGCAACGAAGCCGCAAAACAAGATTTGACCGAAATTGTTGACTTTCTGAAAGAGCCAAAGAAATACGAGAAACTTGGCGCACGTATCCCACGCGGAGTTTTGCTCGCTGGAGAACCGGGAACAGGAAAAACTTTGATGGCGCGCGCTGTCGCCGGTGAAGCCTCAGTGCCGTTCTTTAGTATTTCTGGTTCGGAATTCGCCGAAATGTTTGTTGGCGTTGGGGCTTCGCGCGTGCGTGATCTTTTTTCGAAGGCGAAGAAGAATGCTCCTTCGATCATCTTCATTGACGAGATTGATGCCGTCGCTCATAAACGCGACGCTCGCGGCGGTGCTGGGCGTGAAGACGAACAGACTCTGAATCAGATTTTGGTCGAAATGGATGGCTTTGACAATGATTCGGGAGTGATCGTGATCGCTGCGACCAACCGTGTTGATATGTTAGACAAAGCTTTGCTTCGCCCTGGGCGTTTCGACCGCCACATCAATGTCACTTTACCTGAACGAAAAGATCGTCTCGAGATCTTAAATGTCCATTTCAAGAATAAACCAATGGAAAAAGACGTTGACCTCGATTCACTCGCTGCAAAAACCGCTGGTAGCTCTGGTGCCGATCTTGCCAACATCGCAAACGAAGCTGCCATCACTGCTGCTCGCGAAGGACACAAAGAGATCACGAATGGTGATTTGACTGAGGCGTTCGAACGCGTGGCAATTGGACCTGAACGCAAGAGCAAGGTCATGAACGATCATGAGCGCCATGTCACGGCTTATCACGAAGCTGGCCATGCTATCGTCGGACACGTTCTTCCTGATTCTGACCCAGTTCACAAAGTCACAATCATTCCACGTGGCCGCACCGGCGGTGTAACTTGGTTCCTCCCGCCTGAGGACCGTAGCTATAAGAGTATTTTCGAACTGAAAGACATCTTGGCACGCGCCATGGGCGGTCGCATCGCTGAAAAGTTGATTTTTGGTGACGACGCAGTGACGACGGGCGCATCCTCTGATTTGAAGAATGTTGCTGAGCTGAGCAAGGAAATGATTGTCGAGGAGGGAATGGGGAAACAAACCCGTAATCTCGTTTTTCCAGAAGGTGATACAGGATATTATACAATTTCCGCTGGAAAACCTTATTCCGAAAAGACTGCCGAGTTGATTGATCAAGAAGTCAAAGTCTTGTCCGATGAAGCTGCTGTGCGCGCCGAAGCCGTACTGAAAGCGAATAAGTCTATTCTCGATAAACTCGCCGAAGCCCTTCTAAAACACGAGACTCTGGAAGAGAAAGAACTTGCGCCAATTTTGAAAGACGCAAAACTCCCAGCTAGTGCAAAACTACATTAGACATGTTATAATCAAATTGTGCCCGAGTGGCGGAATTGGTATACGCGTTCGACTTAAAATCGAATGAAGAAATTCATATGGGTTCAAATCCCATCTCGGGCACCATGGGATTGATAAAACTCTAGTTTTGGGATGAATATAGATAATAAATTAGTCGGAATAAGTAGGCATGAGGTTGACTACTTGGGTAATTCTCATGATTTTGACTGTTTCGGATGTCTTATATTGGATAAGAAGTTGAATATGCCAGGTGGTGTTATCTATGAAGACGATTCTTTTGTGCTGATGGGCGACGCTTTGGTGCCATTGAAAGGTTTTTTGACAATAACCTCCAAGAGACATATTCCTTCTCTGATAGATTTGACCAGCGACGAGCAACATAGATTAACGGATATCATTAGTAGGGCCATCTCCACTCTTAAAGAATTAGGTATAGTAGAAAAGGTATCTTTGATTCAAGAGGAAAGGTCTAGCCACTTTCATGTGTGGATTTTTCCAAATTATGAATGGGCGATCAAAAAATTCGGCGATGGCGTCTCTCACGTTAGAGATATCTGTGAATATGTTATCAACAACGCTACGCCGGGAGACATTAAGGAAGTTCTAAATACGATTAATAGAATAAGAGAGAAGTATTAGCGTAGGAATATCGTTCTAATTACTTTTCTATTCCTTGCACCTTCTCTTCTTCCTCCTACTATAGACACTAACTAGCTAGGCAGCGGAGGGGGTAGATATTAAAGTTAGAATACCCTCCGCTAGATGGATTGACGCTATTACTACCAAAATTGAGGCCATAAATATATTCTTTGTGTCCATCTGGCCAATTTGGAGACCAATAGTAACCATTTTGCCCAGCACCAGAGAGAGGCTTTGAGGAGGCCAAACGAATACTCCCGCTGCGCACAAAGAGTATTTTTTCAGTCATATATTAATTTCTTGGAGGATCCGGAGGCTCGGCCGAGGACGAGCGGCGCGACCCTGCAACGGCAGGCGTCGCGAACGCGCCTCCAAGAAATAATAAATGACGAGAGAAGCCTTTAGCGTGCAGTTGTAAGACATTTGCATTGTATTGTATGTACAATGTCTTACAAAACTAGCTATTTTGTGCGCAGCGGGAACATCAACTTGCCCAACACCAGACCCCTCAACAACGCTGGGCAGTATGGCCACTATTGGACCTCTTCCGTCCTTTCTGATCCCAACGTCGTTTACAATCTCGGCTTCTATGATAGTGGTGTCGATCCGTCTCACAACGGCAGTCACTACTTTGGCCTACTCCCTCCGCTGCCTAGCTAGTTAGTGTCTATA
>CARTQV010000035.1 GCA_949070545.1 uncultured Candidatus Saccharibacteria bacterium
CTAGCTAGTTAGTGTCTATAGTAGGAGGAGGGGAAAACAAGAAAGATTACAAAAACCTAGCACTCAACTATTGACAGTGCTAATCACCTGCGCTATCATAAGGCTACGGAAGGAGTTAATATGCAACTAAAACCATTACAAGATCGTGTCGTTGCTGTGAAAGAGCAACCCATGGAAACCACCAAATCCGGTATTTTGCTCGGCAATGCAAAAGAGGCCCCTGCTTATGCCGTTGTTGAGTCCGTCGGTCCCGATGTGAAAACCATCAAAAAAGGCGACAAAATCATCTCGAAAAATTATTCAACTACCGACGTCAAAATCGATGACAAAGAATACATCATTGTCAAAGAAGAAGACATTTTAGCAACTTTATAACCCCAACTTGTATTCTATACACAAGTTCAAAAAGAAATTACAGAGGTAATTTGGCACTTTATAATTACTAATTAACTAAACTGCTGAATTACTATTTAATTTAGTTATAAGTTTATAAAGTATTGAACCAAAAGTTATGACTTAGTTTTAGCAAAAGTCAGCACGAAGGTTCATGGAACTTTTGCGTCCTTTAGGAAACTCAGTCATAACTTATTGCGTGAAATACCCCATACTTAAACTAAATTAAATAGTAATTCAGCGATTAATATAATTAAGGAATCAAAAATGGCAAAGAAAATCTTTTATGCCGACGAGGCTCGCGACAAAGTCCTATCCGGAGCAAAACAACTTTATGACGCCGTGAAAGTTACCTTCGGTCCGAAAGGCCAAAACGTCGTCATCGAAAAATCTTACGGTGCTCCCACTATCACTCATGATGGCGTTACCGTCGCCGAGGCTGTCGATCTCGGTTCAACCACTGAGAACCTCGGCGAACAAATCGGTGCAAAGCTAGTCAAAACTGCCGCCCAAAAATTAAACAAAGTCGCCGGCGACGGCACCACAACCGTTACAGTCCTCACTTATAATATTCTGAACGAAGCCAACAAGCTCATCGCCGCCGGTGTAAACCCGATGGAACTGCGCAAGGGTATTGAGGAAGCTGGTGCCGAAATCATCAAAGGCATCGAAAAATCTGCCGAAAAGATTGAAGGCGATGACAAAAAGGTCGCCGAAGTTGCCTCCATTTCCGCTGGCGATCCAGCAATCGGCGAGCTCATCGCAAATGTCATCAGCAAAATTGGCAAAGACGGCGTTGTCACCGTCGAGCAAGGCCAAGGTCTCGAAATGGAGCAGGAAATTGTCGAAGGGTTCACCTATGATAAAGGTTATTCTTCACCTTTCTTTATCACTGACACTAATCGTCAAGAAGCCGTCTTCGAGAAACCTCTCGTGTTGATTACGGATAAGAAAATTAGTAGCGCTGGGGAACTCCTACCGCTCCTCGAACAATGCGCACAGAGTGGGCGCAAAGATCTTGTCATTATTGCGGAAGAAGTTGAAGGTGAGGCACTTTCGGTACTGGTCCTGAACAAACTCAAAGGCGTCTTTAACACGCTAGTTTTGAAAGCTCCAGCCTTCGGTGATCGTCGCAAGGAAATTATGGAAGACATTGCAATCTTGACAGACGCAACGGTTGTTTCGACTGACAAGGGTATGAAACTCGAAGAAGTCGGCATGGAAGTACTCGGTTCTTGTGGAAAGATTATTGCAACGAAAGATGAAACGACCATCATCAAGGGTGCCGGCGACAAAAAGGCAGTTGCATCCCGAATCGAACTAATTAATAGCCAAGCCCAAATCGCCAAATCCGATTATGAACGTGAAGAACTCGAGAAGCGCGCAGCCGCTCTGCTCGGCAAGGTCGCCGTCATCAAGGTTGGTGGTGCTTCTGAAGCGGAAATTGATGAAAAGAAGTTCCGAGTTGATGATGCTGTGGCCGCAACAAAGGCTGCCCTCGCTGAAGGGATCGTCACAGGTGGTGGCGTAACTCTTGTCAATCTCGCAAAAGACCTCAAAGCCGACAATGCCGGCGCTGGAATCGTAAAAGAAGCACTCAAAGCTCCGTTTGTCCACATCATGGAAAATGCCGGGCTGAATGCTCAAGCTCTTCTCGCTGAGGTCGAAAAAGCGAAACCAGGCCAGGGAATCAATGTTATGGACCCTAAAACTGGTATTGTTGATCTCAAAAAAGCTGGCGTAATCGATCCAGCGAAGGTGACAAAAGAGGCGATCCAAAGTGCAACAAGTATTGCCGCTACGGCTATCACCATGGGCGCTTTGATCGTAGACGTGCCAGAAGAGAAACCAGCCGCCACTCCAGATATGGGCGGGATGTATTAAAAATCAAAGGTGCACAGAAATCAGCCCTCTTTTGAGGGCTGATTTTATGAACTGATTAAATGCTTGCATCAAAAAACCGCCTAAGAATAGGCGGTTTTCCAAGCCTTAGAGGCTCATTTCGTCGATACTATTAATGAGGTAAAGCAGGGAATCAGCTCGCACTTTGTCGTCACGAATCTGGCGCGCTGCTTCGTAGGCTGGCGCAATCACAGCCTTGTCACGCATCGTGTTCAGCATTTCCTGATAAAGCAGGAATCGTTTCTCAGGCTCAACTTCAACGCGGTCCATAATCGGAAAGAGCTCTTTCAAAGCAGCTTCCTTCACCTTGGAAATATCCGCACCATAGCTCATTGCACGACCAAAACCTGCACTCATTGGCATGTTTGGCATTGCACTGCTCATTTGTGGAGCTGGGTTAGTCGGTAGTTTCATTGAGCTTGCAGAGCTCGGAGCCGGAGCAGCTGGAGCTGGTGGCATCATACCTGCTGGAGGTTGACTTGCCGGAGCAGCTGGAGCCGGAGCTGGCTTAGAATTGTTTGAGCCACCTTTCTGGGTGATCTCGTCGATTGCGCGTTGCAGATCGTTATCTTTGCGATTTTGGTTCATATTGCCCACCTTATTTATTGTTAATTACCTAACGTATAGTTTCCATTATAACACAAGTATTTTCAAATACGCAAGAACTTTATCAATTTATCTAATAAGTCCAATTTCACCTCTTCCATCGGTAGTCTCGCCCCAAACGCATCAACGATTTTTTCGCCCTGGGTTTCAGGGAAGAATACCGTAATACGAGGAGCAAAACGTTTTCGTGGCGTCAAAACAATCGCGAAATGCTGCCCTTCATGTAAAAGCCCAAATGACTTGAAATCTGCATAGGGATACAATCTCTGGTCTTCTCTGAGACCTTCCTTTCCTAAACTATAATGCAAGACCCGTGGCGGCCGGAGAGTATAGACCACCAGCGCTATCACACTCAACACTACAACAGCTAAAAACGTCCAAGCTTGGAGCAAAACGGCCAACCCAACCAAGACCAGAGCTACTGCCACCAGCCCCACATACCACCAAGAGTTTTTCTCATGTACGATATACTCTTCAGCCTCCCAAGTAATTTCCGGTATCGGCTCTGCTACTGGCTTTGTCGGCTCAGTCGCGGTTCCATCCACTTCTGCCGCTTCAGCTATCGTGAGTTCAGTCGTTTCTTCCGTACTTTTCTCATCTTTCTTATTTGCCATAACCATATTATACCACACCATCATCAAAACAACCACGCACTATTTAATTTACGTTCCAAGGTATTCATGCTACAATATAAGTATTGGAGGGTTACCCAAGTGGCTGAAGGGGACGGTTTGCTAAATCGTTAGTCTGGGGAGACCTGGAGCGGGAGTTCGAATCTCCCACCCTCCGCCATAAGAGACTTTTCTGTGTTAGGAAGGTCTTTTTTGGTGGTTCTACCCCTATAAAATGGGCTGGTTTCGGGAGTGCAAACTTTTTCATCCGCACCAACCATAAATCCACTAGGAAACATTAAAAGTTCGCACTTTCGCATATCATCAAGAGATAGGTCAAAGAAACGTTTCGCCAAATTGTCAACAAAGTCCAACGCAAATTCCATAAACCCCTGCTTTTCGGCATCGTTGCTATTTTCTAACTCGTTTAATTCATCCTCGGTCTTTTTTAATGTCTCCCTTGTTCGTTTAATCGCTCCTTCAAGTTCGTGCTTAATTTCATCATCGCTACACCTACATAGAGCCTCTACCTGTCCTTCTTTTTGTTTGTTCAAGTTCGTCATCCGTTGTTTAAGTTGAACAATTGTCATTTTTCGGTTGCGTTCTTCATCTTTCCATACAACCTCCAACTGCCGAATAATACGCTTTCTGCCATCTTCAGTTAAATCAAAGTTCGCAATGTGTTCCCGCACGGCTTCGTGAGCATATTCACGAGAAATGCGTTTGTGGCATTTGCGACACTCATATTTGTCATAGTATTTTCCGTTACCGTTATTGTTGGTATATCCACAAAATTTACTGTGGTCATGCCTGCCAGTATTGCCAAGTGCGATTTCTGCTTTATGACATTCTTCACACAGCATGATGCGACTCAGTGGGAAGTGAGGATTACCATTCTTACGTGGAGCACAATGACAACTTTTCCGACCACGAAGAATCTCCAAAATCTTTTCATGCTGTTCTTTTGTAATAAGTGGCTTGTGTAATCCATTCGGATTGACAACCTTTACCTGTTTGCTACCTACAACATATCCTGCGTAATAAGGGTCGCTAATGATTTTTTTCCACTTATCCATCTTAAATGGTTTACGTTTACCGTTAGAAATATATTCACCAGCGTTCATCTCGTTCATACCTTCTGTCGGAGTGATTACTCCAGATGCGATACGTGATAAAATATCACCCAATAATGCTCCTACGCCACAGTCATCATTGACATCGTGGATACCAGAAGTAAATGTTTTCTTATATCCAAATTTCGGGCAACAGGGCAAACGACCTTCGTTTAAGGCATTTTTGTGAGTCTCTAACCCTTTGCGAATACGCTCTTCGTTACTAGCCTCTGCTTCATAGTATTTCATAAGTTTGCGAAGTTTTGTCGCAACATTAGCCCCATTCAGTTCTGGATCATCAGTATAGTAAACCGTTACCCCGATCAATCGAAATTCAACCTCAAAATGTAAGGCTTCGTCAATAGAACGCATAAAACGGTCAGGCGATGACACTAGAAGATACTTAACTCGTTTATGTCTTTTACAATATTCAAGCATCTCTTGAATATCCTTACGATGGATGTTCTTGCCGCATTTGCTGGACGCATCGCCACTCCATTGTCCATCAGGAGGAATATACGCTCCTAGTTTTTCAGCAGCAGCCAAGACGGATTTTGCCTGATTGTCTAGACTGTGGTTTTCTTTTTGTTCAGGGGTTGATACCCTACAAGTCGTAATTGCCCAAATATTTGCACTACCATCAATAGTACTCATTTTTGCCTTTCCCGAATACAGTTGTGGACTGCTTGGACTAGGCTTACAGATTACCTATAAACAGCCCACGACTCTATTCGCGAGAGTATAATATTTTGACATTTTTCTGTAATTTTGTCCAATTTTATGAATTATAACTCTTATTTTTATTTTTGTGCCTTTTTCCAAAGCCGATACGCAAACATAGCAATGTCACGTGCGTGCTCATCTAGTTGTTCACTTGAAGATGGACTACTAGGAGCAGACAAGGAAATTAGAGACATCCCAAAAGTTCCTTCAGTCACTGCGTTTACATAGACCAGTTCGCAGTCAAGATGTACACTGGATTTTCAGGTGTCTTCTTGTGAACTCTACCTAACCTCCTTAATAGATGGGTTCACTTTAACTTAATATCATCATATATGATATTTTGGAATTCGTCTAGATACCAAATAGTCTCACGCCTCTGTAATCGCCGTCAGACGGCATTTTAAGCGTTTTGAGGACGGCTCTCGGTCTCAACTGGTATATTTTCCCATTTTCACAAAATAAGCCCCTATATGGGGCTTCTAGGCGGTAATTCTACAAAGTCAGTCAAAACCAGTTATCATTGGCGAACGCTGGGTCAACAAGATCAGCGTCCAAGTCGCATTCTTCTAATTCCGCCTGCCGTTCCAAGTTCTTTTCCATATAGCGATTATAACTCCAGTTATAAAACATTCCAAGTTTTTATGATATAATAGGAGTGTTCACATTTTTCAAAAACTACCAAAGGAATAGCGAGAAACTATCCTTGTCAGACGACGAGAACAGCCCTTGTGCTAGCATCAAGTCTGACTTGGTAGCGAAAAGTGTGAACAGCCTGCTCAAGGGCTGTTTTTATTAATGCCATTGAACACGGAAGAAGTCAACTTAATTTTTGGAACACTACATATGACAAAAAGTCACAAAGCGGCAAGTTCAACTGCCGCTACTAAAACGAAATCAGATAGACCATCAGGAAAGCAAAGTGGCATGGTTCAATCAAAGAGAATGCAAAAACATCGGCAATCATCTAAAACTCCATTAAGAGCTCCTGTCAAGATACTGATAATAGCGACAGTAGCGATAGTCGTACTTTTGCTATTGGATGCAGTGTTGTCATCCATCATGCGACCCATTGCTATAGAACGTGCAGACAATACACGTAAGGCCGATATTGTAAATACCGTAACAGAGTTGATGGACGGTTTTCTGAAAAAGAATAATGGTAAATTCCCGAAAGGTGGCACAGATGGAGCATATACACGTCCAGATTTTACTGACCCAGATGGCACGGAGTATAGAGTGGTCGTAGAGGAACTGTTGACTGGTGAAATCAAAGAGGCAAAAACGTTTAATCATACTGTTTATGTTTATACACACGCAACCTGCGATGGCGGTGTGGCAAAATATAGCGAAAACCCTCGTCGATATGCCATAATGTACCATCTAGAGAGTGGTGAATCATTTTGCCATAAAGACAATGAGGGTCAAGACGGCGAAACGGTAATACTCAATAACAATGCGGAAATTCGCAATAAAGAAACCGACAAAACTGGCAAAACTACCATTGCCGCCTTTTTAGAACAGAGTTGTGAATTTCGTTATGATTATCAGTTTGACAATTCGGCAAGGCTGATTACCGCTGATGGTAAATATTACGATAGTTATGTTGATATGAGCAAAAAATATAATATTATAAAAGGGCAAACTCACTATCCAGATTACGGTGCGGCATTTTGTGATGCAAAAATTACAGGTAGATATAACACGAAGGATGTTGTCCGTATGGAAGTGTGGGATGGGTCAACCAACGCGTTCACGGACACTGTCGATGAGAAGACTGGCGAGTTTTCCATCAATCAAAGCTACTATGTAAAACCTGATTTAATTGGTGCTCCGACTGGTGAATCGCAAATCGTTAGGGTTCTATTCATTGATAAATACGACAATGTAGTAACACAAATTACCTTCCTCTACAATGTTACGTTTTCCGATGCCAATAAGAACTTCATCAATGAGTGGCGACAAAGAATTGATAATCTGTAATAATAACTACTAGATTACTATCCCTATGAACTTATCGTCAATGATAGGTCCATGTTTTGCCTCCCACACTTCCATCCGACAACTCCCCAAAACGAACTCCCCACCTCGCCAACGTTCCACCCATTCCACACGCATAGTGTTTTGGTTGAGATAGTGCGGAATACGTTTGGTGTAAGGTAACATTGGTCTTGGGCGGATAGGCAATCCCATCCACGTGGGGTTCTTGGGTGGTATATCTTGCCGCTGTGAGCGATTTAGAGGCGATATGAGAGGCCTCTGACCATAATTCGGGGAAACGTAGGCTTTTCTCTGGTAAGTGCGATGTCCGAGCCGTCTGATCGCCTCAATATTCTCCACACTGTGTTGAGTAGCCTTCACAAAATCCTCGTTAAAGTCTAGGTGCGTTTCTCGCCACCGCAAGATAGTTCGGTCAGACAAGCCACAAAAATAAGCCACATCCTTCAGACAATAACCTTGACCAACCAGTTCCACGATTTTGTCAGCCAGTTCTTGACGATACTTACTTTTTCTAGCCATAACTTGATTATAAAATAAAAACCGGCACAGATTTTTAGCCTTGAAAATGACCAGTCAAAGAAATAGCCACAGAGTTCAACGGGGCGAGAATAACACTCCGAGAGCCGTAATGAGCGACAAAACAGACAGAATGACAGAATTATCGGGCAGGTCAGTTTGGCTGATAGGTCGGTCATGCACCTAGTCTATATAGACCGCTAGCCTATTAGTGCTGTATTTCTAACTCCTCCTAGTTAGAATCACTACTAGCCATATATTAAACATAGTTTCTCTGTAAGAGCCTTTCTTGATATAGTCCACCTAGTTCTTTTTCCCATCTCTCTATTTCTTGATATACTTCTCTGACAAAGGCTTCATTTCTAACGTATTTAGGGGTTGTTTTGTGCGAAGTTTTACCCTCAAGCCCCGCCAGGAGACCTAGGCAAGGTCTTTTTTTGATGATTCTGCTCCTATAAAAATA
>CARTQV010000036.1 GCA_949070545.1 uncultured Candidatus Saccharibacteria bacterium
GGCTGGTTGAACCTGCCCGTCAACCCCGCAATTTTCTGGATTGTGCTCGGTTTCGCCGTGGCGATCCTCATCGTAATTTATTTCCTCGTAAAGCTGAACGAAGCCCAGAGAGTCATCACTATCAACTACGCCAAACGTGTCCACGGAAACAGTGCTTATGGCGGTATTCGCTCGATTTTACCTCTGAAGCTCATTGCCGCTGGCGTTGTTCCAGTAATCTTTGCAACTGCATTTTTATCTCTTCCAGCCCTACTTGGACAACTTATCCAAACTATCAATCCTAACGGGACCTTTGGTAACACTTTGATGACATTATTCACTGCGCCTTCGGCTAATAATTTCACTTCCATGTACCCCGACGGAATCACCGCGCAATGGTTCTTCTACCCTGCAGTATACTTCATGCTCGTCGTCCTGTTCACTTACTTCTATACCAGTATCATCTTCAACACGAAAGAAATCGCCGACAACCTCCAGAAACAAGGTGCCTTCATTGAGGGCGTTCGCCCTGGACTCCAGACTGCCGAATATCTCGGCACTACTATCAATCGCTTAAATTTATTCGGTGCTCTAGCGCTCGGGCTCATCGCGATGCTACCATTCATCACCGACTATATCTTCATCGTGCTTTCTGGCGCTCCAGTCGGATTATCTCTTTCAGGAACTGGACTTCTTATCGTTGTTACGGTCGCTCTCGAAAACTTGCGCCAACTCAACTCACGCGCACTTATGGTAACTTATGACGAATACAAATAACAAGGGAATAAAGTGATGGGCAAAAAATCAAAAAACGAAAACGAGGCTGGCACGAAAAAGTTGAAACTACCAGTTCTTCGCAAAATCCATTTCAAAGTTAGTCATATCGTTGGCATAGTAATCGCAGTTTTACTTGCAGCGTTTTGTCTTCGCGTTGCGATTTGGGAACATTTCTATATCGAACGCATGGAGGGCACCGAGCGACCTGGCGCCGTAGTTCCAATCGAAGGTGGCGAAGACGAAGTTGACCGCGAAGAACCTACCGCGAGCGAAATCAGTGAATACATCGTCGCCCCCGACAAACCACGCTATTTTTCCATTCCCGAAATCAACGTCATCAATGCGCGCGTCGTCGAAGTTGGGACAAAATCCGATGGCTCAATTGACACACCATATAATATATATGACACTGGCTGGTACACTTCCTCCGCCTTGCCTGGCGAAACTGGCGTCTCGATTATCGACGGGCATGGCGGCGCCCCCGGTATCGGTGTCTTCGGAAGCCTGCCAAAAATCAAACCAGGCACCGAAGTTAGTATCGTCATGGGCGACGGACGGTCCTTTACTTACCGTATCGTCGATACCGCCACAAAAGCTCTTGGCACAGAAGCAAACGAATATATGCAAACCGCCTTCACCTCTCCTGAAAAAGGCAAGCCTTCACTCACCTTGATTACTTGCACAGGTGATTATTGGCTCTCAAGCCGCACCTATTCCCACCGATTCTTCGCGCGCGCAGTTTTAGACGAATAAAGTCTTTACTTTATAAAATAACTGTGCTAAAATGAAAGAGTAATTTATGGCTAGTCAAACTAAAACTTCCAAGGCGAAGGCTTCTTCAGGCAGTAGCCAAAAAGAGGTTATCAAGCTCACAGGCAAGGTCGTTGAGTCTTTGCCTAACACCCAATTTCGGGTGGAGCTTGAGAATGGTCATAATATCATTGCACACATGAGCGGACGAATGCGCAAAAACTTCATCCGCCTGGTGCCGGGAGATCGGGTCGAAGTTGAGTTGACCCCTTATGATTTATCGAAGGGTCGCATCAGCTTCCGTCTGCAATAAGTAATATTAAAATGTTGTAACTGCGAGAACCTAGTTATAACTGTTGTAAAAAATACAACGTTCAAGCTAATTTCGTGCATTTACAACAGGTAACGGAAAGGATTTTGACACTGTGAAAGTACGTGCTAGTGTTAAAAAAATCTCCCCTGATGACATCATTGTGCGTCGCAAAGGCGTTCTGCGTGTCATCAATAAGAAAAAACCTAAGAATAAGCAAAGGCAGGGTTAAGCATGGCAAGAATTGCTAGCGTGACCATCCCAAATGACAAACAAGTGTGGATTGCCCTCACGAGTGTCTATGGGGTCGGTCGAACTACGAGTAAAGCCATCCTTGCGGAGGCCAAAGTCGAGCCTACCACTCGGGTGAAAGATCTCACCGAGGCTGAAATTCAGAAAATTAACGATCTCATCGGTAAGAAATATACCGTTGAAGGTGATCTGAAACGCCTCGTTACCAACAATATCAAACGTCTTAAAGACATTAACTCCTACAAAGGTGTCCGCCACAAAGCTGGTCTCCCAGTCAATGGTCAACGAACCCGCACGAACGCACGTACTCGTAAAGGTCGCGCTATTGCCGTCGGTGGTGCACAACCAAAAGCAGCGAGTAAGACTTAAGGTAGAGGAGTAATATGGCAGAAGAAGAAAAGAAAGTGATGGATGGCGCTGAGGTAGTAGCCGAAGCCCCAAAAGTCACCAAAGCAAAAGGCAAAAAAGGTAAACGCGTCGTCACTTCTGGGCAAGTGCATGTCCAAGCTACCTTCAATAATACTATCATTACCGTCACTGATAAAAACGGTGGTGCTTTAAGCGCCAGCTCGGCCGGAGCGAATGGCTTTCGCGGTAGCAAAAAAGGCACGGCCTATGCCGCCCAAATCGCCGCTGAAAAAGCCCTCGAAATCGCGAAGCGTGAACACGGTCTCAACAGCGTCGATGTTTATGTCAGCGGCATCGGTCTCGGTCGTGATAGTGCAATCCGTGCCGTCTCAAATGTAGGCATCCGGATTGATAGTATTACTGATGTTACCCCAATCGCGCACGGTGGTGTGCGTCCTAAGGGAGAAAGGAAACCGTAATGGCACGAGATACTTCTCCAATAGTAAAACAAAGTCGCCGTGAGGGTTATGCGCTCGCACCAAAAGCTCATAAAATCATGGCTCGAAAATCTGGTATCCCCGGCGAGCACGCTGATATGCGCGTTCGTGGCGGCAGTTTGTATCTTACGCAACTACGCGAAAAGCAAAAAGTACGTAGGCTATATGGACTGCTAGAAAAACAATTCGCCAAACTGATGAAAGAGGCTGCAAAAGCCGACGGTCTTGCTGGCGAAAACTTGTTGCAATTCCTTGAGAGGCGAGCTGATAATGCCGTCTATCGCGCTGGATTTGCCACAACGAGGAGGCAAGCCAGACAGCTAGTGTCCCATGGGCATTTCATGCTCAATGGTCGCAGAATCGACATCCCAAGCATTCGCCTGAAACCAGGCGATGTCCTTGAGGTACGTCCAAAATCCCAAAAATCTGAATATTTCAAGAATCTCGACAATATCGTCACAAGTAGCACTACCACTCCTCTGAGTTGGCTGAAGTCAGATCCTAAGAAAATGAAAATTGAAATTACCGGTTTGCCGAAACGCGAAGAGGCAGAGGCTGGTATTAACGAACAATTAATTGTTGAGTATTACTCACGCTAAGGAGGAAAATGACTACAAAAGTTATTCACGAAGCCAATTTAGCCGAAGTCAACCATCTGGAGGACAACAGCGCTGAGTTTGTAATTCGTCCGCTATTTTATGGGTATGGTAATACTCTAGGCAATTCTATCCGCCGAGTTTTGCTCTCCAGCATCAAAGGCGCCGCAATTACTGCTTTCAGCATTGATGGGACAAATCATGAATATACATCTGTTCCAGGCATCCGCGAAGATGTGGTTGACATCATGCTGAACCTGAAAAATATTCGTCTCAAAGCTCACACCGATGACCCAATTGAAATTAGTGTCGAGTTGAAAGGCAAAGATGCTGGAGCTGACGGCAAAGTAGTTGCTGGAGATATTAAATGGCCCGCCGGAATTGAAGTTGGCAACCCAGATCAAATCATTTGCCATATCGACGATTCAAGTTTTGTCTTGAAAATGCACCTTGTCGTCGAGACCGGTCGTGGATATTTAAACATCGAAAAAGCCAGCGAAGGTCGACTTCATAGCGACATGATTGCGCTCGACGCAGTCTTCAGCCCAGTCCTTCGCGTCCGCTACAAGGTCGAAAACACGCGTGTTGGCCAAGATACCAACTTACAACAATTGACCCTGACGATTGATACCGACGGTACGATTACGCCAGAAGAAGCCTTCGAAGAGGCCAACGCAATCCTCGTCAACCAATACACTGCGCTAGCAAACGGTACTGTAGTCGAAAGCGCACCTGCGCCTGGCATCGAACCTGAGAATGATGACTCAAATTTGTCCTTACCAGTCGAGGAGCTTGGGCTTTCCGCTCGCACTGCTAATGCGCTCGTCAACAACGACATCAAAACCGTTCGAGACTTAGTTGCGTTGTCAGAAGTTGACCTCAAGGACCTAAAAGGATTCGGAAGCAAAGCCTTGGACGAAGTTAAAGAAAAGTTAACGGAGTTACTATAATGCATCGTCATGGATATAAGGGTCGCAAGTTCGGACGCGAAACCGACCAGCGACGAGCGCTGAAACGTGGGCTAATCAAAGCGCTAATTGAGAAAACCGAGATCACGACCACTTTAGCCCGCGCTAAAGATATCCGTCGTGACACCGAAAAGCTAATCACTATCGCAAAAAGAGGCGGACTCGCTAATCGCAGATTGCTGATTTCGCGATTAGATGATATTAAGACCGCCGATTTACTTATGGACGTCGTTGCTCCACAGATCAAGCGCGACTCAGGCTACCTGAGAATTGAACGCGCTGGATTCCGCCGTGGCGACAACGCCGAAATGGGAACAATCAGTTTCGTCGATAGTATTGATATGAATACTAAAAAGGAGGGGAAATAAATGAAAACTTATAGTCAAAAAGGCTCCGAAATTAGCCGTGAATGGTGGCTGATTGACGCCGGGAGTATGCCACTCGGAAAACTCGCCGTTGTGGTTGCAGACAAATTGATGGGGAAAAGCAAAGTCACTTACACTCCTCATACCGACAATGGCGACTATGTCGTTGTGATCAACGCAAAAAACATCCAAGTCACCGGTAACAAAATGACTGACAAAAAATATTACCGACACAGCGGTTTTCCAGGTGGACTTCGCGAGCTCAAACTCGAAGAGGTTATCGAAAAGAATCCTCGCGTAGCAATTGAACATGCCGTCAAAGGCATGATCCCGAAAAACAAATTAGCCGCCGATCGGTTGGCCAGACTGCGCGTATTTGACGGAGCAGAACATGCTCATACCGCTCAAAACCCAAAGGAGATTAAGTAATGGCTACAAAAGATACTTACATTTATGGTTTGGGCCGCAGAAAGTCTGCAACTGCCCGCGTTAGACTCTATAAAGGCAAAGGTAATATCACAATCAATGAGAAGCCTGCGCTTGAATATCTGTCTGGTAACAAAAGTATGTTGGCTGAAATTACCGATCCGCTCGCGCTCGCTGAGAAACAGAACGATTATGATGTTTCGGTGCGCGTTGCTGGTGGTGGTCTCGCCGGTCAAGTTGACGCAATCAAACTTGCTCTAAGCAAAGCGTTGACGACTGAAATGCCAGATTTGCGTCCAGTTTTGAAGAAGGCTGGTTTCTTAAAGCGCGATCCGCGCGAAAAAGAACGCAAGAAGTACGGTTTACGTTCTGCTCGTCGCAAAGAACAGTTCTCGAAACGCTAATCAACCATATGGTTTCAAAATATGCCTGGGACAGAGAGTCTTAGGCATATTTTAGCAAGTGCACCTCTAGAAAAAATGTCTATCGCTCGTTATGTGCTATAATATGACTTATGTTACCCCAAGCACTCACTGACGTCATCGAGGCTCTCGGACGTCTTCCCGGAGTTGGTGCCCGCACCGCAGAAAGATATGCTTATTTTTTGTTCAAAAATAACCCCCGCATTAGCCAAGATATCGCCGACGCACTGAGCTCACTCCATGACAGCGTAAAATCCTGTCCTGTAACCTTTGCACTCATAGATGCCGAAGAGACAGTCTCCTCACTCTATGAAGATCCTGAACGTGATAAAAACGTCATTCTTGTCGTCGAAGAACCATTAGACATTTACGCCATAGAGCAAACGAAACAATTCCACGGCACCTATCACGTCCTCGGCGGAGCAATTTCGCCAATCGACGGGATAACACTTGATCAATTACACGTCCAGGAGCTACTCGCACGCATTGAGCCCGATCATGTTGAAGAAATCATCATCGCCACCAACCCGAGCGTCGAAGGGGAATCGACTGCACTCATGCTTCAAAAGATGCTAGGGGACAAATATCCCAACG
This sequence comes from uncultured Candidatus Saccharibacteria bacterium, assembly GCA_949070545.1. Lineage (GTDB taxonomy): Bacteria > Patescibacteriota > Saccharimonadia > Saccharimonadales > Saccharimonadaceae > Nanosyncoccus. The sequence continues at coordinate 6,285 of CARTQV010000036.1, forward strand.
TCAAGGTAACGCGACTTGCAAGAGGACTACCACTCGGCGTCGATTTGAGTTACGCCGATCAAATTACGCTCTCAGCCGCCCTCGAAAATCGCACGAAACTCTAGAAAACAACACGTGAACCGAGCCGTCCTTGCATCTTTATCGCGTCTACGCCTCATTATTTCGGTCGCTTCCCATCAATGCCTTGTAACCCCAGCGCAGCACAAACTTCACGTAGAACTTTTTCCCGAAACTCCATCACTAGCGTCTCCCACCCAAAAATTTCCTCCAACTCAGCTTTATACTCCAAAAAGGTCGTATTCAGAATCAAAACGACGTCCGGCTTGATCAAGCGCGTCCTTCTCGCAAAGCGCTCTTCGCTCGCAAAACATTCTTCTGCCGCCTTTGCGAGCTTACTCATTTTTTCTAATCCTTTTATAGCAGTTGCAATTTTCTCCTCTTCTTCGCTATATCGAGCTCTCTCGCCAGTAATCAACATCTTTACTCTCAAAGGTAATTCCTCAAGCGCCCTTTGTTTCGCAGGCTCGAATGCTACCTCTTTCGTCACCCGAAACTGCCCCGACAGACTATTATATAAATATCGCTTCGTCATTTTACCCTCATTGATTAGCGCCTCCCAACCTTGACAATTCGCCCACATGATCCGTGATCTCGGGAAAATCTGTCGTAATTCTTTCTCCCACTTCGTCTTCTTCATGTTCGGGCTTGCCAACACTGCAACCTGTTTTTGACAATTTCGTGACCTCTGAATTCGATACTTATTAATCCCCATACCGATAAACTTTTGGTGAGGAAAGCGTTGTTTTAAACTACTGAACGCCAAAGAAGTAATATAACCACCCAAAATAATCGCATCATATTTCCCGATATATGGCAATAAAGCATGCTCAACTAGCTGACACACCTCTTTCTCCGATTTTTCGTCATACGGCGCATTCTTCCAATCAATCACCCGCACAATTTCTATAATATTTAATTCATTTTGCAAATAATCTGCAATCAGCTCCCCGCCCCAACCCCCATCAAAAACTACAATTTTTAACATTTTCTCTCCTTCCAGCCCAATATAACGCATTTCTTCAATCTCTGCGCAACAAATTTCCGACTTATTTAACAAAATGTAAAATAAGTCAATAAATCCCCTGAAAAACTAACGAAAATCTTGGTTTTTGTGATATAATCAAAACAGCTAGAGAATGCACATTCTCTACGTCGCTTGGCTTCTTCTCAGATCTTGGGGATTCGCCAAGTGGTAAGGCACCGGGTTCTGGTCCCGGCATTCGGGGGTTCGAATCCCTCATCCCCAGCCATAAGGAACTATTTTCGCCAAAAAAATCAGAAAATAGTTGCTTATGGGAACACCCAAGCGACTATTTTAAAGATTGCAGGCCTTTTAACCTGCAATCTTTAGTATCTATTTCTCCCCCCCTCCTCCTACTATAGACACTAACTAGCTAGGCAGCGGAGGGGGTAGATATTAAAGTTAGAATACCCTCCGCTAGATGGATTGACGCTATTACTACCAAAATTGAGGCCATAAATATATTCTTTGTGTCCATCTGGCCAATTTGGAGACCAATAGTAACCATTTTGCCCAGCACCAGAGAGAGGCTTTGAAGAGGTCAAACGAATACTCCCGCTGCGCACAAATTCTAGCTCTTGTCTTTCGAGAAGAAGGGACCTTTGGTTTAGGATTAGTCTTTCTTAGGGTGTGCGGAGGCTACGGCCGAGCATAAG
>CARTQV010000037.1 GCA_949070545.1 uncultured Candidatus Saccharibacteria bacterium
GGAGGAGGGGAGATATAGACATAGGGTTTTACAAGGACAGTCCCGTTACGGGACTGTCCTTGTGCATAAAGAGTTGCAAACTCATGCAAGTATTAGGCACTAACGCGTAATCATGCCCGCGGGAGGTGCCCGAAAAAGGCGAACATAGCCGAAATTAGGTGCTAAAAAACATAAGTATTTTTGAAAAATTTTTGTAAGACAAATGCAGTACATTGTAATGACATATGATATACTATGTATGGCAAATGTATTAATAATGTCATGCTGAAGCTTTTAAGGAAAAACTAGTAGAAAATGAGTTTTGTAAGACAAATGCAGTACAATGTAATGTATTTGTAATGCTGATGTATTGACAATATAATGCAAAAGTAAGACAATAGGGAAAAGAAAGGGTCAAAATACTATGGCAATGAAGATTAGGGGTAAAGCGGAAGAAATAACAGAGGTGAAGGCGGCACCAGATATAGCAGAGAAAACTTCCGCACTCGAAAAAATGACGTCGATAACTTTCCGGACGAGGTTATTGCAAAAAAAGAAAGCGGAAAAAATCTTTGAAGACATGGGCATTAGTATGAGCGCGGCACTAAATATGTTTCTCGCGCAAGTGGTGCGAGAAAAAGGTATGCCGTTCACTCCAACAACGCGTAACCCAAAAACGGTTGGAGGGGCGAAGAGCGGGTCGGATGAAGAGAACTTTATCGCACTCGAAGAACTTTGGGACGAGCTCTAACCTATTTAGTCGACCTAGGGGGTTGCTTTTATAGAGAATGTACGTTAGAATATAGAGGTAAATAAGTTGAGGTACATTCAATGTCAGCAAAACAAACAAGTGATGGGCGCGATAGTTATGACGCCTCCCAGATTCAGGTCTTGGAGGGTTTGGAACATGTGCGGATTCGGCCAGGAATGTATATCGGGTCGACGGGGTTTGATGGACTGCATCACCTTTTGAAGGAGATTGCCGATAACTCGATTGACGAAGCGATTGCGGGGTTTTGCACGCGAATCAAGATCACACTTTTAGCTGACGGCGGAGTGAGGGTCGATGATAATGGACGTGGGATTCCGGTAGATTTACATCCGAAGACAAAGAAGAGCACACTCGAGACAGTGCTGACGGTATTGAATGCGGGCGGTAAGTTCGGTGGTGGAGGATATAAGGTTAGCTCTGGGTTGCACGGTGTAGGCTCGAGCGTTGTGAATGCGCTGTCGACGAAGATGATTGCGGAGGTACGCAAAGACGGCAAAGTAAATCATATTGAGTTTGAGCTGGGCAAAACGCAAGGGAAAGGGCTAGAAGTTCTTGGCGAGACAAAAGAGACTGGTACTTCGATTACATTTTATCCGGATCCAACGATTTTTAAAGAAACGACAACTTTTGATTATGAATGGGTCTCGAACTACGCGAGACATCAGGCGTATCTTACGAAGGGGATTTTGATTTCGGTTGTTGATGAACGGACGGGCGAACGTGAAGCGTTCTATTTCGAAGGGGGGATTCGGAGCTATGTGCGTCGCTTGAACGAGGGGAAGGAAGTTCTGGCAGACGACATTTTCTATGTCGAGAAAGATGTGGAAGATTCGCAAGTTGAAGTGGCTTTGCAATATAATGACGGTTTCGCAGAGACGATTAAGCCGTTTGCGAACAATGTCTTGACGCCAGATGGGGGGATGCATGTGGTGGGATTCCGGACGGCAATGACGAGAGTGGTGAATGATTATGCGCGGAAGAATGGATTGCTCAAGGAGAAGGAACCGAATCTGACGGGTGATGACATCAAAGAAGGTTTGACGGCGGTGATTTTGGTGAAATTACCAGATCCGCAATTCGAAGGTCAGACGAAGAATAAACTCGGTAATCCAGAGGTGAGGGGTTATGTTGACAAGGTAATGAGTGAGTATTTCGGATATTATCTTGAGGAAAATCCAGCGATTGCAAAGAAGATTATTATGAAGGCGACGTTGGCGGCGCGAGCACGCAAAGCGGCGCGGGCGGCACGAGATAGCGTGATTCGAAAGGGAGCTTTTGAGGGGTTGAATTTGCCGTCGAAGTTGGCTGATTGTTCGAGCCGAGACAGGAGTGAGTGCGAGTTGTTCATTGTCGAGGGTAATTCAGCGGCAGGTTCAGCGAAAGAGGGACGGAACCCGAAGATTCAGGCAATTTTGCCTTTACGGGGGAAAGTCTTGAATACGGAGCGGGCGAGACTAGATAAGATGCTTGCGAATCAAGAGCTGGTGAGTTTAATTAAGGGGCTTGGCGTAGGGATTGGTGAGCAGTTTGATATTAATGGTCTCAGATATGACAAAATTATTTTTATGACGGATGCTGATGTTGATGGGCTACACATTGCAACGCTTCTCATGACTTTCTTTTTCCGATATATGCCAGAAGTGATTGAAACGGGGCACGTGTATCTTGCGAAACCGCCACTTTTTGGTCTGATTAAAGGTACGGGTTCGGCGCGAAAGATTGACTATATGTATGATGAGGCAGCATTGGAAAATAAGTTATCGGAAAAAATTGAAGAGAGGAAGGTTGCAGGAACAAAGGTAGATCCAGAGCAGGAAAGGTTTAAACAGGCGGGTTATACGGCGCAACAGCGGTTCAAAGGTTTGGGTGAAATGGACGCGAAGCAACTTTGGGAGACAACGATGGATCCAGAAAATCGGATTTTGGTGCAAGTACACATTGATGACGCAGAAAAATGTGATGCGGTGTTTACGAAGTTGATGGGGGATCAAGTAGAATTGCGCAAGAACTTTATTCAGGCAGGTGCGGCAAAGATTAACCTTGATGATTTGGACTTCTAGGAAAGGAGAGAAAAATGGCGAAAGATGATGAAATGAAAAATACACAACCACAAGATGCTCCAGAGGAAGTCGAAAAGGATATGAGTGTAGATGGGGAGGTAATTGAGGCGCAAGTCGTTGATGGGGTTGAGAGGCGTGGCGTAGAGAATACAATGGAAGAATATTTCCTAAAGTATTCGATGTCAGTGATTATTGATCGGGCGCTTCCGGATGTACGTGATGGTTTGAAACCGGTAAATCGCCGTATATTATATACAATGAACAAAAATGGTTGGAAGGCTCCACATGCGACGGTAAAATCAGCAAGAATTGTCGGTGATGTAATGGGTAAGTACCACCCGCACGGCGACTCTTCGATTTATATGGCAATGGTAAATCTCGCACAGCCATGGAAGATGCGTTATACCTTGATTGAAGGACAAGGGAACTTTGGGTCGATGGATGGCGATGAGCCAGCGGCTTATCGTTATACTGAGGCGCGTATGGACAAGATTGGAGCGGAATTGCTGACGGACATTGATAAGGAAACCGTGGATTTTCGAGATAATTTCGATGGTACAGAGCAAGAGCCAGAAGTTTTGCCGGCGGCGTTGCCGAATATTTTGTTGAATGGGCAGATGGGTATTGCGGTTGGAATGGCAACGAATATCCCGCCGCATAACTTAAGTGAGGTGGTTGACGCTACTGTGGCCTTGATTGATGATCCAGAGATTGGACTGGACGGGTTGATGCAACATGTGAAAGGTCCGGATTTCCCAACGGCGGCGGAAGTTTACGGTGGAACGCCGATGAAACAAGCTTATGCGACTGGTAAGGGGAGTGTGACGATTCGGGCGGTGACAGAGATTGAAGAGCGTAAGAATGGACGTTATGCGATTGTGATTACAGAAGTGCCGTATGGGATGAGCAAAGAAGGCTTTATCGAGAAGGTGCGTGAGTTGGTCTTGAATAAGAAATTGGATCATATTGCAGATGCGCGTGATGAGAGCGCGCGAGGGAAGATCCGTGTGGTAGTGGAACTGAAGAAAGACGCCTTTCCGAAAAAGATTTTGAATCAACTTTATCGAATGACGTCGCTTCAGACGACGTTCCATTATAATATGTTGGCGTTGGTTGATGGGCGGCAGCCACGGATTCTCGGGCTGAAGGAAATTTTGGCGGAGTTTATCAAGCATCGACAGAAAGTGGTGCGACGCCGAACGGAGTATGAACTCAGGAAAGCAAAAGAGCGAGCACACATTCTCGAGGGGTTGAAGATTGCGTTGGATAATATTGATGAAGTGATTAAAACAATTCGCGAAAGTTATGATGACGCAGATAAGAGGTTGATGGAGCGGTTTGGGCTTTCTGAAATCCAAGCGGCGGCGATTCTTGCGATGCAGCTTCGAAGGTTGCAAGGGCTGGAAAGAGATAAAATTGAGGCGGAATTGAATGAGCTTTTGAAACAGATTGCAGAGTATGAAAAGATTCTTGCGAGTGAGAGTGAGATTCTGAGAGTAGTGAAAGAAGAACTGTTAGCTCTGAAAGAAAAATATGGCGACGCAAGGCGTAGTAAGGTCATCAATCACGAAGTGGGGAAGTTCTCGGAAGAGGAACTTATTCCGGATGAGGAGAGTGTGATTTTGATGACCCTGGAAGGATATATGAAGCGTGTGTTGCAGAGTGATTTCAAGAAGCAGAACCGTGGCGGTAAGGGTAAACGCGGGATGACGACGAAGGATGAAGATGTGATTGCGGAAATTGTGACGGCAAATTCGCATGATTTCTTGCTCTTCTTTACGAACCAAGGGCGGATTTTCCGGTTGAAAGCATACGAAGTCCCACAGGCGTCTCTGACTGCGAAGGGAACAGCGGCGGTGAATCTTCTGAATATGCACCCTGATGAGAAAGTTACGAGTATCATTAAGCAAGGAAGTGATCCGAGCGGATTCTTGTTTATGGCGACAAAGAAAGGCACGATCAAGAAGACTGCCGTGAAAGAGTTTATGAATTTGCGTTCGAACGGGATGATTGCGATTAAACTTGACGCGGGAGATGAGCTGAAATGGATTCAAGAGACGACAGGCGAGAATGATGTGGTGATTTCGACTTCAGCGGGGCAAGCAATGAGGTTTAATGAAAAAGACGTGCGCGCGATGGGGCGGAGTGCGAAAGGTGTCAGAGGAATTAGACTACGTCCGAAAGATGAAATTGTTGGTATGGATGTGATTCGAGATAAGAAGCAGAAGTTGCTCGTGATGTCGGCGAATGGTTATGGGAAGGCGACTTTGGCGGAGAACTTTCCAGTACATAAACGCGGTGGCGTAGGGATTAAGGTTGCAAGTGTGACGGCGAAGACGGGAAATATCGTGGCGGTGCATACGCTGGATCCGAAAGCAAAAGAAGTGATTATGATGTCGAATAAGGGTCAGGCGATTCGCGTAGCGGTGGGGGATATTCCAACGCTTGGACGTGTGGCACAAGGTGTACGGATTATGCGCATGAATGACGGAGACACGGTAGCGAGCCTCGGCGTAGTGTTGCCGGATGATGAAGAATAGGGGGAAGTGGGGGTTTGCGAGCGTGTGAGTATAGGTGTTTTAGTGCGAAATATATAGGTAAAAAGACTTTTTTCGCGAAATAACGAGCTAGTGCTTGTGACGGATTCGTATTTTCTAGTATAGTGGCGACATTATCAAAATAATACGAGGAAAAATTGTGAAAAAATTACCTATAATAGTGTCGGCAGTGGCGGCGGCTTTGAGTGGTTCGAGTATGTTGTTGGCGAAAACGGTTTTGGCCGATACGGAAGCAATAAAAACGGATGTTTTGCATATGGAGGTGAACGTCTATGATGGGGGAATGTCGGTGGTGCAGATTGACTTGAAACAAGGCATCTTGAACTTTTATCCGAGCCTGGGTAGTGGGGGTTGGGACACGGCGAGGTTTGTTTTTGCGCAGCCGGATTATGAGGCGGGCGTTTCGTTAGCGGACTCTGATCGAGCTTTGGCGAAGTTGGGTGAAACGGTTGATGAACATTTGAAAGTTGTGTATGATCGAAGTTTGCCCGAAGATGATAGGTCAACGCAATGGTGGCTGGAGCTGGGAGACACGCTGCGCGAGAATAAAAGTGATCGGCTTTATTATGCGATTTTGCACGAGCAGAAAGTGGAAGGTGTAGAACAAAAAGGAACTTGGTGGGAACGGGGGATTATCGACTATCGGAGCTGTGTCCATTCGGCGGCTTACAAACCGAATACAACGGTTTGTAATCAGGTATTTCGTAAGGGGGGAGAGGTGGAGAAATATGATTTTGCGGTAGCAGATAGTTGGAGTGGAACTTTGCTTTCGCAGCCAGAGAGTGAAACGGTGATTAGTTGGGAAGATGAGTGGCGAGAGATCCAGCGTGAACAAATAGAAGCAATGCGCGAGCGGATTGCGCAGTTGGAACAAGAAAATAAGGAACTCATACAGACGAAAAAAGACTTAGAACAGGAGAAAGATAATCTGAGCCAAGAGAAAGTGAATCTTATGGAACAGATAAAAACACAGGAAACAAAGATATCGGAGTTGGAGATGCAACTAGCGGAACAGAGAGCAGAGAATGAAACTTTGAAAAATAAAGTTAGCCAAGAGCCAGAAGTGAAAAATGAGACGCAGATAGTTGAAAAAGTGCGGACGGAAGTAACCGAATGCTTAATTACAGAAAATAGTGGTGCTGGTAACAGAGGTAATGAGCAGGGTGAACTTGTTCTTCAAGCACAAGTTGCGGGTGCAGAGATGGTGAGCGAAACAACACGAAATGAAGCAGCAGAAGGCGAGCTAGCTCAGAATGAGCTAACAGAAAACGAATCGGTAATCAAAGTACCAATGCTTGGAGAAGTCCAGACGCGGTTGAATTTTTGGTGGTTGTTGATTCCAGGCGTATTAATACTCGGTGTGGTAGTGCTGGGGTTACGGAAGTTGCGCAAAAAGTAGAGTTAGAAAGTTTTTATGCTATAATATATGGTATATGGAAGGTTGGTATACATTAATTTCGTTTGCGCTGGGGTTTCTTGTTGCGCAACTTTGGAAGTTGGTGGTGGGGCTCATTACGGGGCATCGGACGCGTGAGGTGGTGAATCTGCGAACGGCGATTGGATACTTTTCGCGATCGGGTGGAATGCCTTCGGGTCATACAGCGAGCTTTACGGCGGCGAGCGTGTATCTTGGGTTAGTATTTGGTTTTGGCTCGGGGCTGTTCGCACTGGCGGCTTGCACTTGGATGATCGTAGTTTATGACGCGATTCATGTGCGGTATGCAGTTGGAGAACAGGGAAAGGCGTTGAACGGATTATTGAGAAAAGCAGGAAAAAAGGAGTTACCATTGGTCGAAGGACATACCCTGCCTCAGGTCGTGGTGGGGGCGATTATTGGGGTGATGATCGCTGTCGGGATGTTTTACATGGTCGGTGGGGCGTAAAAGGCGATTTTTTAGTAAAAAAGTCGAAAAAAGTCCGAAAAAACTCTTGACTTTTTCGTAAAAGTGCGATAAGATGGGAATTAGTCTAAGAACTGCGAGATATTGACTTGTGCAATAATTTAGTTTTTAGAGAAGGTTTAACAATTTAGTTGTGCAATTATGGTTTATAGAGTGTGTCTGGTTGAGGCTAGGCAATGTTCTATGAACTTTCATCGTCAGTCTTTTATTGAACTTAGGTTCTAACTTTTGCCTTTTTAAAGGCACTTTAATGGAGAGTTTGATCCTGGCTCAGGATGAATGCTGGCGGCGTGCCTAATACATGCAAGTCGAGCGGTAGCAGGGCTTCACCGTGTTCTTGAGACTTCGGGCTGTTTATTGAGCGGAAGTTTATTTCAAGGACGCAGTGAAGCTGCTGACGAGCGGCGGACGGCTGAGTAACGCGTGGGAACGGACCCCAAACTGAGGGATAACTACTCGAAAGAGTGGCTAATACCGCATGTGATCTTCGGATTAAAGTCTTCGGACGGTTTGGGACTGGCCTGCGTACGATTAGATAGTTGGCGAGGTAAAGGCTCACCAAGTCGACGATCGTTAGATGGTTTGAGAGGATGATCATC
>CARTQV010000038.1 GCA_949070545.1 uncultured Candidatus Saccharibacteria bacterium
AACAAGCTAATTATATAATGACGGAGACTCAGTTTCAGAATCTGAGCAATCGTATCGAGGATCTCGGCGGAACGATTCGTGACGAGAGGCCTTATTTTCGGGTGAAGCTGCCAAAGAAAAAACAACTCGGCCAGAAAGAGTATTTGGTGCTCGCAAACAGAGTCGAGCTGATGAAACTAACGGCAAAACTCACGAAGCTTGAAGAACGTTTTCATCGGCATCACGAGACAGAATCCCCTGGCTCCTAGGAAACTAGGGGCTGATTTTTTTTAGATGTTCCCTGGCCTTCAAAGTCACAGCACGTCCGCGTGGAGTGCGCTCAATCAACCCGAGTTGCAAAAGATAAGGCTCGTAATAATCTTCGATTGTGGCTGCTTCGTCGCCAGTCAAGGCCGCAATAGTGTTCAGCCCGACTGGGCGGTCACCATAATTTTCAAGCATGAGCTCGAGCATGTTGCGATCGGCCGGATCGAGACCGAGTTCATCAACTTCCATCATCTCGAGAGCCGCTTGCGCTAAATCGACGTTGATAAAACCGTCACCATTCACATCAGCGTAGTCACGCACACGCTTTGTTAAGCGGTTGGCGATACGCGGAGTGAGACGTGAACGTGTTGCAAGCAAACTAGTCGCTTCAGGCGCGATGCCCGTTCCGAGTAGCCCGGCCGTGCGGGTGATAATTTTTTCGATTTCGTTGACTTTATAATATTCCAAACGATGAATCAACCCAAAACGGTCACGCAAAGGCCCAGCAAGCGATCCAGTGCGAGTTGTGGCGCCGATGACCGTGAATTTCGGCAAATCAAGTCGCACCGAACGCGCAGCTGGACCTTTACCGATTACAATGTCGAGCTTACAATCTTCCATCGCAGAATACAGAATTTCCTCAACCGCACGGCGCAGACGATGAATCTCGTCAATAAATAATACGTCTCCGTCCTGCAAATTCGTCAAAATCGAGGCGAGATCGCCCGCGCGTTCAATCGCAGGACCGCTCGTCACGCGCAGATTCGCGCCCATTTCACGAGCAATCACATTCGCCATGGTGGTTTTTCCAAGGCCCGGTGGGCCATACAACAAAACGTGATCAAGCGTCGTGCCGTCATCACGCTTTTTCACGGCGTCAATCGCGAGCTTCAAGTTCGTCTTCAAACGCTCTTGACCAATATAATCCGCAAAACTAAGCGGGCGCAAAGAAACTTCTTCGGCCTGCTCAGCTAGATCATCAGCTTTGTTATCGACTAAACGATGCCTCTCGGCGCTCGCTTCAATGACATCTTTTGGATCGACTTGTCGCTCAATGCCCATTCGTGATTCTAATAATTCTCGGCGTTAATTTCAAAGAAAGCCTGAGGATGTGCGCAGACTGGGCACGTTTCAGGAGCTTCTTCGCCAGTATAAACATAACCACAGTTGCGACATTTCCAAACTGTTACCTTGTCACTCTTGAAGACAACATCGTGTTCAACTTCGTTGTGAAGCCTGAGATAGCGTTCTTCGTGTAATTTCTCGATTGCGGCAACTTGCTCAAACTTCTCGGCGATTTCATCGTAACCTTCCTCGCGCGCTTCTTTCGCGAAGTCTTCATACATAGTGGTCCATTCGTAATTTTCACCTTGCGCAGCTGCTTCGAGATTCTCGGACGTCGTTCCAACCGCACCACCATGCAAAAGTTTGTACCAAATCTTAGCGTGTTCTTTTTCGTTGTGAGAAGTTTCGTCAAAAATGCTACTGATTTGTTCATAGCCATCTTTTTTCGCGCGTGAGGCGAAATATTGGTATTTAATCGCGGCTTGGGATTCACCTGCGAAAGCTGCTTCAAGATTTTTCCAAGTTTTGCTGGATTTTTCTAGTTCTTTTGCCATAACACTCCTTTTTAATACTATAAATAGTATAGCATAAATTGAAGCTAAGCTGTAGCCCTCGCGAGCTTCTGAAAGCGGTCACCTTTTTCTTCAAAATTTTTGAACTCGCCGTAGCTCGCGGCAGCAGGAGAAAGCAAGCAGGTTCCGCCTTTGTTGGTGAGGGCTTTCGCGAGCTGCACAGCCTCTTCTAAGTTTTTTGCGAAATGCACATTTTCTTTTCCTAACAATTCTCCGAGCTTACGTCCAGTTTCGGACATACAGATGATGTGCGGGACTTGCCCGGAGCCCAGAAACTCTGCCAGCGGGGATTGGTCAACACCGCGGTCCATACCCCCGACGATCAAAGTATCAACGCGCCCTAGGGCTTTCACGGCTTCGATCGTTGCCATCGGGACGGTACCAATGGCGTTGTCATAATATTTCACACCGTCGAATTCACCGACAAATTCCAAACGGTGGCGCAAAGTTTTGAAGTTGGCTACTGATTGACTAGCCTGCGCGAGATCTAAGCCCAAAATCCATGCTACAACCATTGCAAAAATAATATTATGCAAATTATATTCACCGAGCAACTGACGAGAAGCAGATGTGTCATAAATCACTTCATCATCCAAAAACACTTTCCCATCGTGCAAAAATACCTTCGCGTCTTCACTCAAAAAGCTCACACCAAACGTTTCGGCTTTTGGTGCATCGACCATTTCTCGCAAAACTATATCATCGGTATTATAAACTAAGAAATCGCCCGTGGATTGGTATTTATAAATATTACATTTCGCAGCAGCATAATCGTGAAAAGAGCGATAATGGTCGAGGTGTTCCTCATAAACGTTCAAAAGCACAGCGATATGCGGTGAATGGCGGGCATATTCAAGTTGATGTGAAGAAATCTCGAGCACTACGGTCAACTTCGAGTTCAATTCACCGAGATGTTCGAAAATTGGCGTGCCGATGTTGCCGAGCAGAAGGCTCGGAATACTTTGGTCCTGCAAAATTTGATAAATCAATGAGCTAGTCGTGCTTTTCCCTTTCGTGCCAGTTACGCCGATGGTCTGAAAATCAGCAAAAGCCAAGGTTAGCTCGAGTTGGGAACTGATCTTTTCGTCAAAAGCGCTCGTGTCGATGTCTTTCAGAGAAATACCAGGCGATTTCATGATGAGATCACAGCTTTCAAAATGCGAAAGATAATCTTCGCCCAGGAAACAAGTTAGATTCTCGTCAGTAGCTAAATCTGGATTTTGCTTCAGCAAATCAGAGTTCTGGTCCGCAATTAAAATCTCTTTTTCGGGAAATGTTTTGCGCAAAACATCATACGTTGATCTTCCCTCGCGCCCAAAACCGAGGATCAAAACTTTTTTCTCGCGGAAGAATTCGACTAGGCGCTCATACATTGCGGAAAACCTCGGCGCGCAAGGCGGCGTTTTGTTCAGGCGCCAAATTATTCTCGAGATTATAGCGCGCGGTCAAATCTTCGTTCGTATCAACAAGTTCACAATTTTCGGCATACCAGCTCAACAAAAACGGCAATTTCTTTCCGGCTGTTTGAAGATTCTCGATGGTCTGGCTAATGGCAAAGTTGACTTCTTCAAATGTGCCGACACAATCAAATGGTTTGTTTGCGCCTTTACCACAAAGTTCTTTAAAGGTTTTAAGCAGAGTTTCGTCGGTGAATAAATCTTTTCCGAAAATCGGCACAAGTTTTTCGGGATACAAATACGGTGCGAGGATGATGAAGGCAAAGAGACATTTCGCACAATGCCCACACCAGACCCAAGTTTCGCCTTTGCTGCCGACGTTGCAACTTTTAAAGACAGAATGATATTTCTCGAGGCGAGCAAAAATCTTTGCGATTTGGAGTTCGTTCAAGGGGCGCAGGAAGCTGAAATATTGAACTGGGGCCTTTAAATATTCCGCGGCGTAATGGTCAAAATCTTGTTCAAACTCAAAGCTTTTCGAATACTGATGATTAACTTTCAAATCGCAAACGTTCGATTCATTGGCACTAGATTCATTAGAAACGGCGATATATTTTCGGCCAGTCAAAAATGCTACAAAGTACGAGACAAAGGCAAGCATGGTTGAAAATGGCGTGTGACCATTGATAAAGCCGTCCTTGTTCAAGCGTAAAAGCTCGGAGTCAATTGTGCGCGAGATTTCAATCACATGAGCATCATCGAAACCAGCTAGCTCAGCACACGTACGCGTTACTGATTTCGGGTTTACGATCATACAATAATCACGCTCGTGATCGAGTGGTAAAGTTTCGAGAGTGACGATGGAATCTTTACCGCCGCCAATCAAGGTAATATAACCTTCTGATGGGTCAGTAATTTCTGAATATTCGAGCCTCGGAGCATTGTCAGCGCAACTAATCTCCATGAAGCTTTTGATATCCGCCATGATACCGTTTGTATAGAACAACTCACCGAGACCATAGAAATAGAGCTTCTTCCACCAAGCAATTTGATCCGCGTCGAGCCTTCCACAATGAATAATTACTCTTGGAGCGCAACTACTTTTCCAGTAGCTGATGAGTTCGATCAGACCGATGTGAAAAACTAGATTTTCCACAACTGTGCTATCGAGAGACTTCAAACTCAAATTTTTCTTTTTCAGGCGTAATTGCGGATGGAACTCGGCAAGACCGGGAATTTCAAAATAAAACTCTAGTTCCACAGCTTCTGGAGTTTCATGAATTGTGTAATTATGATAATGAAACTCGGGATAAGTTTCACGAAATTGTTTAAAATCAGCAGTTCTATTCATAATATTCTCCTATATACCAAACAAAAAGGTCATCCATTGTTCAAAATTGCTCCTTTCCTCACCAATATGTGCGATATTAGTATCGTCGACCTCAGCGGAATGCTTCGTCTTTGCGCTGACAGAGTTTTCTGGGAGATAGACCATTGTCTCTCCGGGTAACATTTTCCCACGATATTTGCGCGCGGCGAGTTCTTGATATTCGTCGGAGAGATAATAAGTATTCTCGAGCTCAAGCGTTTCAACTTCGAGTTCGAGCAGAGCTTTTTCACGTTCGCGACTGGCGAGCTCCTCGGCGAGTGTCCAGTTACGCGACATTGAAGAAATCGCACCCCACGTGAAGACAAAACATAGAACTAAGGCAAGGATTAAAATAATATTGTCAAAAATCAAAATCTCGTGTTTTAGCCGATAGTGCGACTTGCGGATTTTCGTCTTTAGCTCACCCATATATATATTATAACATATCTAGGAGATAAGGATTTGACGGACGCGAGAATATTTCTTCGGGTCTGAGAGATAGAGGTATTCGACGACACCGAAAATGACGGCACCAACTAGACCGACAAAGAGATCGCTCATCGTATCGTAGAGTCCGACGTCGAGGTAGCCGTCGAAGCCTGCCAACTCGCGCCCATCTGACGCATAGATTTTTGTCTGGGCGATGTTCCTGATTTTTAGGACCTTGTCGCCCTGACTCGATCCGAGGCTGACGGTGCGAATTTCAGTCAAGCGCGTGTCCTTTTGCATGTCGGTTTGGAGGATAACGTCAGAGCCGTATTCGACCATTTCCCAGACAACACCGACTGCCAAAGCGAAACAAAGTGGCATGATGAGCGCAAACGCAAGGGAGAACTTTTTTGGATCAAGTTTCTTGTTCAGCAAAGTCAACAAAGAAAAGCCGACGGAAGCGGCAACAAAACCGCTAACGACATGAAGGATGATATCCCAAATCGGGAAAAGTTGGTAGAAATTGCCGAGCTCACCGAGTATTTCGGCGGCAAAAATAAAGACAAAAACGATAACAAGAAGACCGCTCGGGATCTTCACACGAAAAACCGACGAAATGAAATAGGGCAGAGCAAACAAAAACATCGTAAGGAGACAGAGCCCGACTTCTTTCAGGTTACCCGAGAAAAGTTCAAAAACAAGACAAACAAAAGCGACTCCCTGCATGACAAAGAAAAGTGTTGTGGTGGCTTTTTCTTTCTGATAGAGTTTTTTGAAATATTGCACGATTTTCATAACTAGTCCTATATTGATTTTAGCACTTTCTAAACGAAAGGCGAAGAGGTGTTATAATGTAAGGTAATGGGGGCATAGCTCAGTGGTCAGAGCAGGCGGCTCATAACCGCTTGGTCGCTGGTTCAAATCCAGCTGCCCCCACCAACAGAGGTGAAAGAGGTCTCGAAACTCCGAAAAGTTCGAGATTTTTTGACTTTTCAGAGTTCATCGCATGAGTTTGATAAAAAATGTGCCCCGTTCTCGATAGAACGGGGCTAAGATTTTGGTCGGATAGGGGAACTAAATTAATTTCCACGCTATCCAAAAGTGAGAGCAAGAGACGCAATTTCGCGCCTGGGACCGTCCGATACGGTCTCCAAAGTGTGTCAAGGACTAGAGGCTAGTCCGAAGAGTCAGAGGTTGCGAAGCATATCCTTGTAGTCTGCTTTTTTCTTTTCTTTTTCTCGCCTCATACATTCTAGCTGTTTGCTTACGCGCGACATTTCAACAACTATCCGCTCAAAATCAGCGAGTTCCTCATCGGACAGTTTACCAATTTTATGTCGCATTTTTGCAAAAGCAATGGCTTCCCAACGCACAAAACACTCATTATCATCAGAAATCGGTATCCCTAACGGTTTAAGTAGTCTTTCCCTTTGTTCAAAAAAGATTGAAAAACACCCATTACCTCCTGGCCTAACCATAGCATAACTGGGGCTACAATTATGATAGTCTTTCATCTCTGGATCGAGTGGGCAACTACTTCCTAAGTGGAAATTATACTTATCACCCAATTCTCGCCACAAGTCAGTATATGTCTGTCCGGTTACTTCTTTGGTCTTCCCCATAACATCACCTTCTTTCCTATTTTAGGCAACAGCAAGAACTTTGGCTACTCTCATTCTGCTAAGGTCCTTGGCTTCGCCATAAGTAATAGTAATTCTACTACACTACTGCCCGGAACGCAAGCATGAAGACTATCGCCGTCGGTTATTTTGTCCGTTTTGATTATTTTGTCGCATTTGGTTGGCGAAATCGTGAATTTGAGCTCCAGAGAGATCACCGCCGTGCGGCACAACAATACCGCTCGCTGTTTCAGTTGTGCCGGGCGGGATTGGCCCGTTGCTATGATCAACGTGAAGTTGATATGGGATTTCAGCGCGCCCATCAAACGAGCGAATCTTATTCAGCTTTTCAGCAGTCTCCTGTGTTATGCTAACGCGCCCAGCACGTGCGGCTTTTAATGTTGCTTCGGCAACGTTTGCCATCTGTGTCTTTTGTTCACCTTGAATACTCCCAGTTGACAAATCGGTATTAATACGATTAAGTTCACTTTGGCTAGCATTTGCCATGGCGCGAATACTAGTTTGACTCACTGTATCGACACTGTTGCTAATATTGCTTCCGTCAGTATCATTAGCCGGGATGTAAGCCATAT
>CARTQV010000039.1 GCA_949070545.1 uncultured Candidatus Saccharibacteria bacterium
GATATCGCGTAGGTCGTATTTTTTGACTGTTAATAGTTTTCCAGTCGGAATTTGTTCTCGAATCTTTTTCTCTAGTTTCGACAATGCTTCCATCTCAATAAAACGGCTTTTGCGTCGTGGGTTTATGATATAAATTGGCTGCACTGTCTCCCCCTCGCGCAACATCCTCAAAATCATATAAGTTGAATCCCAACCACTCGTCCAAAGCACGCTACGCGCCATATTTGTACCTCTGATTTATTAAATTATACATCACTTATATAATAACATATATTGTTTAATTTGCTATTATCGATTGGGCAAGCTTTTATTTCGAGTACGTTAATAAGACCGTATACTGTTAAATAGTATTGACTAAACTCGCAAGATATGATACAATAGCCCTATGAAAATCGCAATTCTATCAAATGGCAATGCCAACTATTCCACACGCCGCCTCGTCGCTGAGGCCGAAGCGCGTGGTCATGATGTGCGAGTCATCAAATATAAAAATTGTTACCTTTCGCTCGACGAAAAGCACCCAAACATCTATTATAAAGGCGAGCAATTGTCTGGATTCGACGCTATTATCCCGCGCATTGCGAATAGTATGACGCGTTACGGTTGTGCCATCGTTCGTCAATTCGAGATGCAGGGAACTTGGGCTGCCTCAAGTTCGATCGCAATTACTCGCGCTCGCGACAAATTGCGATCACAACAGATTTTAACGAAAGCTGGTATCGATACGCCAAAAACCCTTGTTAGTCGCAACACGACTGACATTGATGATCTTCTGGAGCAAATCGGTTTGCCTGTCATCATTAAACTTGCGACCAGTACGCATGGGAATGGCGTTGTGCTTGCCGAGACCAAAAAAGCTGCAAAATCTACCCTCCAGGCCTTTTATCTTTATGATGAAGATGGTACGAACATTATGCTCCAAGAATACGTCAAAGAATCTGCCGGTGTTGACATCCGTGCTTTTGTTGTTGGTTCGCGTGTTGTTGCTAGTATGAAACGCCAGTCCCTCGACGACGATTTTCGTAGCAATCTACATAAGGGTGGCGAAGGCACTAGTATCAAACTTACTCCTGAAGAGCGTCGTATTGCCGTGAAAGCCGCGAAAGCCATGGGCCTTCATATTGCTGGTGTCGATTTGATGCGGTCCAATCGTGGCCCGCTTGTCCTCGAAGTCAATGCTTCGCCCGGGTTCGGCATCGAAAAAGTCACTCGCCGCAATGTCGCCGAGAAGATTATCGACTACACTGAACAAAACGCCATGCGCAAAAACTCTAAGGACCGCGTCGGGGCCTAAATCTCTCGAAAAACAAAAATCCCACTTGACTTTTTACCCCCCCCCTATACTTGAAGACATATCAACTAATTTTGGGAGAGAAAATGAAGAAAAGCCAAGTTTTAGCTACGCTCGCGTTCGCCCTTACTCTCGGGCTCGCTGTGCCGGTAGCGAATATTTTTGCGCTCGAGGAAGCTCCAGCTGTCGTCACGGAAAGTGAGAACGGTGAAGAGCAAACCGAGCAAGAAGCTAACAGAGAAAATAATAACGAAGAAGACGACGACGAGTCCGACTCTGAAGGCGCTCCAGCCGAACAAGCTGGTGGTGGCATGGGTGGTATCGCTGAACCAGAAAACCCTGTTGAAGTCACTGGTGAAGCTAGTTTACAAGCGAACCTTGACGATGATACGGTTGATTATATTAAATTAACTGCTGACATTACTTTGAATAGTCCGATTACGATTAATCGTGCTGCCGACAAATATATTCAAATTGACTTGAACGGTCATACCGTTACAAGCACAGTTGCCTCAAATGCTCGTCTCTTCGTTGTCGAAAAAGGGAATGTATCCATTTCCAATGGAATAATTGACGCTTCTACTAATACTGGTGGTATCGGCATTAAGATTGTCGGCCAAGCTGCTGATGCTAATGGTAGTACGGATGGTAGTTACGTCAACGTGGATAACGTTACTATTAAGGCTGGTAACAACGATGTATCTTATGGTGTGGCTATCTACCAGAAGCCAAACACCAATCAAGCTGCGAACACTTATTTTGGTAGCTATAATAGCACTATCGAAGCTCCGAACGGTGCGGCCGGGATTACCGTGCTCGGTAGCATCCAAGATCCAGCTGCGTATCCTAGTGTCTATATTACAGATAGTACCGTAGAAGGACAGGATGCTGGTATTTACGCTGCTGGCAAATCGAATCTCTATGTTATGGGCGGGTCGAAAATAAAGGGTGCTACTGGCATCGCTACGAAGGCCGGTGTTATTACTGTTGATGATGGTTCGATTGTTGAGGGAATCGGAGCTTTCCAAGAACCATCTACCAATAACAACGGCTTCACTCCAGCTGGCGTTGGTATTCAAATTGAATCGAACGGTGCTTATGCTGGCAAAGTCGAAGTCCATATTTATGGTGAGAACACTATCGTGAAAAGCGCTAACGGCCCAGCCATCTTCACCTATGGAGAACAAGATAAAGTCGATGCTACGGTCCAAGAAATCACCTATACGAACGAGAGCCAGCTCGTTGCGGGTGGTGGTCATAAAGCTGTCGAAGGCGTTCCGGAAGGCAAATTCAATAAGATCGACGAGCCTACATACCCAGGCCAAGGTGGTGACGACAAGAAAGAAGACAAAAAGACAGACGAGAAAACTCCACCAAATACAGGCGTCGTTGCTGAAAGCACAGGCACTGCCCGCACTACGGCTGGCGTTTTGTCGGCAATCGCAACTGCTCTCACTGCAGCTGGCGCGGGGATTATAGCTTATCGCAACTCTCGTCGCAACGCGAAGAAGAACCAATAAAAACCAAAAACTTTACGAATCAACCCCAAGCTCGTCTCGGGGTTGATTTTTTGTGCCTAGACTGTTAGAATAGTATTAGCTTCGTAGAGTTATTATATAAAGGTTGCGAGATTATTAGTTTATGAAAGACAAGAATCAACTTTTTGCTATCTTCGCTCTGACTTTATCTCTAGATATTCCGCTCCTAGAGCTATTTTTGCAAGCAGTTTTTAATTATGAAAACGAGAATCTGTCAACTGACTTAATCCAACTTGTCGCGAACGAATCAGAACTGCTTTCCGCATTGAGCAACTCCAATCTGAAGCGCATTAAACTCGATGCTGATATTATTCTTTTCAACGATTTGGTTTTCAACCACGATGTTGTGCTTGATCTCGGCGGGCACAAGCTTGCGTCACTTACGGCTGGCGCACGCGTGATCGACATTAAATGCGGTTGTGTCACCATTACCGGCAAGGGCAGTATTGTCGCGAACGGTCTCGGAGCGGCTGCGGTCCGTATCAAAGGTGCCATGACAGCAGACAATGTCAGTTATTCTGGGTTGCTCATTGATGAAGACGTAACACTCTACGCACCGAATTACTATGGTCTTTTCTTGACGCCGAATTGTCAGGCTGCTTATGGTGTCGAGGTTGCTTTCAAAGGTTCCATGATTGCACGGGACGGTTTCTGTATTAACGGCAACATCCAAGGTCGTGGCGAAAACGCACCAAAAATCAGCTTGTTAGACGGTGCGCGCATCATTGTCGACGAAAATGACGGCATTGCAGTCTACGCGCCAGGTTTCGGACGTTGGGAAATCGGTGCAGTTGAAATAATTGGTGCGACCGGCGTTGGTGCCTGCACAGGCGAGTTCAATTTTTCTGGTGCGACCATCGTCGCTACTGGAGCTATGATTGATTCTTCAGAGTGGGCGGAAACCATGGCGAGCTCGGGCGCAGTTTTCCAAATCAATAATTCCAATTCTTCCGCCCCAACTTTCAAAATTCGCAGTGGCGAATATATTAGCCGCCAAGGCTATGTCTTCTCCGAAAGTCAAGCCCTAGATAATGATATTCTCCAATTCAAGCTCCAAGGCGGTGATTTTGTCGGCGTTTCGGGTATTTTTGAAAACTTCCCGAAACATTCAAAAACCCTCCAAATTTCTGGCGGTAACTTTAGTAGTAATATCATCGATTTTTTGTCTCCAGATTTTCGCTCGGAATATGATCGTTCCGCAAAAGTTTACCGCATTTATAACTGTACGAAACCTTCTGATGAGCCTAGCCCTGCCGCTATGCTCGAAAATGCCAGATTAGCACTTCGTCGCGCAATTTCTGAAATTAAGTTCTATCTTACAGATGATTACGCAGGCGATGAACTCGGTAGCATTCAATCTGCAACCGACAAAGCTCTCGCAACTATCAAGCGCGCCAAAACTGCCGCTGAGAAGCTATTAAACAATAAGTCCGCTACTATTGATCAGATCGAAAACCTGATTCGTCGTCTTGCAAAAGCCAAAGCTGGTATTCAAACCGTCGAGGATGATTTGCGCGCCGAAATCATGTCAACCATGGCAGCTGCTCGTGCGCTTGACCCAGCCGACTTTTCGCGCTATAGCTTTCAAATTTTGATGGAGTCAGTCGAGGACGCCGATATTCTCTTGGTTCAGAAGCAAGTTTCACTTTTTGAACTCTATTCGGCTTTTTGTGATGTCAATATGAATCTCGAATTGCTCGACGATCCTGAAGAAGGTGAAGAGTTGGAAGAAGCTTTCGCTCCACACAAAACTCCATCAACTCTCGTTGCCAGTACGGCCGATGAGGAAATTGCTGAAGAAGTAGCTGAACTTAGCGCAGAGCCCAATTTAGCTGAAGCGGACAAACTACTAGCCGACGATTTTGACGCGTCTAGACCAATCGAAACATCACATGATGATTTGCTAAGTGACGCCGAAATCACAATCCAAACCACTGCGATTCTCGGCGCTCTAGCGCTTGCTGAAACTGCGCCGTTCAATCACGAACTTGAACACGCTCGTGCTAATCTGCGTAGTTTATTGAACGCAATCACAGTCTTAAACCCAAGTGATTACACGATTGAAACTTATCATAATTTGCATGAGTTAGTTGTCGCAGCGAGCGCCTTACTGAATGAACCAGACCAAAATCTCAGTGTGGACTTGCTCCATTCAACTTATCAACAAGTGAACTTCGCCTATCTGAACCTTGCAAAAAAATCTCATGATCCAGTCCTGCGTGCACTCGACAAAGCTCGCGAAAATCTTTATTCCGTTCTTGAAGTCGTGACGAACCTTGAACTAAATGATTATGAAACAACTTCTGCCGAACAATTCGGCGAACTTCAAGTTGCTATCGCAAAAGCTAATGTTATTTTGCAGAATACCAATATTAAGCTTGAAGAAATTGTTGCCGTCATGGAAGAAATCCAACTTGCAACCAGTGGTCTGAAAGGCGCCACTGCAACTACTCCGGCGCCGGTTGTAGAAACTGCGCCAGCCCATGTTGCTACGAAACCAGCAGCTTATCCAGTCGTTGACTCCGAATCTATAACATCTCAAACTACGACGCCACAACCTGAGCCTACACCAGTTGTCACTTTGCCCAGTATTGATTGGTCAGCACTTCGCGAGGTTCTTTCCGACATTTCCGCCTTGAATCCCGACGATTATTCCACCGAAAGTTATAATCGTTTGCTCTCACAGCTTGAATACACGAAATCCGTTTCGGACGATCCGCGCTTAACTCAGACTATCGTCGATGATATTGTGTTTGAGCTTAATTTATCCGTGCTCGCTCTAGAGCGTATCACTACCCCGAACAACACATCAGTTTACGAAGATGCGATTCTGCCAATCGCTGAGCCGTCAAATCAACCCAGTGTTGCTCCGAACCTCCTCATGAGCATGATGGCTGGCGCTTACGCTGGGCTTGCCACCTATCGTCGTAGTCGTATCGCCGCGAAACATCGTAAATAACTTTTTTCGCAAAATAATAAGTTTATGCTTGTAACGCTTAGAAACTTTTTGCTATACTCTGGAAATGCGAAAAACTATCCATCCTTCCTGGCACTTTTATACTGGAGTTTGGGGCGTTGTTATTGGCATCGTAGCGAGTCTCGTCTTTTCTATAGTTATTATCGAAAGTTGGTTTTGGCTAATCGTCTCTGCGTTAATTTTGATATTTTCCTTTCATCATGCACGTGTTTGGACCTTGGTGCTTGCTCTAATTGCCGGACTCATCGTTGGTAATTTCCGTGCCGGTTTCGATCTCAAAAGTAGTAGTTATTTTTCGGACTTAGTCGGAACGACCCGTGTGATTTCTGGTGTTGTCTCCGACGATCCGACCGTGACCGAAAACAAAGTTTCTTTGCGTCTTGATCATTTAAAAATCCAAGCCGCGACTGATGAATCCGTAACCTGGGCCGAAAGCGCTGGTATATTATATATACAACTTACGCACCCGCCACTTGAGTTTGAGCGCTCTGATCGTATTACTTTTCGTGGTAAAATTGGTGACGGTTTCGGTAATTTTATCGCCAGCATGTTCCGTCCTGAAATTGAGAATGTTGAACGCGCCGTGAATGGTGATCTTTTTGCTCGTCTGAAATCCTGGTTTGCCACAAATGCTCGAGATTTTATTCCGTCACCGAGCGTCGATTTAGGACTTGGTTATCTCGTCGGCATGAAATCCGGTCTACCCGAAAATCTCTCTACTATGCTCCAAGCAATCGGCATGACACATGTCGTTGTTGCGTCCGGTGCCCATCTTGGGATCTTAATCAACGCTGCAAAAAAATTTTTCGGCAAGATCTCACGTTTCTCAGCACTCCTCTTTTCGCTACTCTTGATTTTTGGCTTTGTGCTTCTTATCGGTGGGACACCTTCGATGACGCGCGCCGCGTTGGTCTCCGTATTTTCGCTTTTGGCAACTTATGTCGGTCGCAGGTGGACCCCATTTCGCCTCATCAGTTTTGTCGCCATGATCACCCTTTTCATCAATCCGCGTTTCATCACTAATCTCGGCTGGCAACTTTCCTTCGCCTCATTTTTTGGTCTCCTTTTGTTCGCACCACTTTTCCAAAAAACTTTTTACGGTGGAAAGCGTCCACCATGGCTAGCCTCCATGTTCATCACGAGCGCTGCAACGAGTCTACTTTGTGCGCCGATTCTGATTTATAATTTTGGTAGCATTTCGTTGCTTTCTTTTATAGCGAACCTCGTCATCATTCCAACTTTACCCTACGCTATGCTTCTAGTTTTTCTCACTGGCATCTTTGCTCCGCTCCCAGCACTCGCGACTTTTTTCGGGCACCTGTCAGATCTTTTACTTAAGTTCCATATTTATATCGTTGAGCTTTTAAGCGAGAAAAAGGCTTTCATTTTTGAGCTACCTTCCGAAACTCCAACCGTTTTCCTACTA
>CARTQV010000040.1 GCA_949070545.1 uncultured Candidatus Saccharibacteria bacterium
AGACCAGTTTTGTCAGATCTGCGCGAATCTGGTTCTATCGAGCAAGATGCCGACTTAGTCATGTTCCTGCATCGCCCCGATTATTATAAACAAAACAACGACGACTATGAGCCCACTAACATTACCGAACTCATTCTCGCAAAACATCGCCATGGTCCAGTTGGAAAAATTGAGCTCTACTTCCACCCTGAGTTGCTCCGTTTTATGTCGCTCGACAAAGAGCATGAGTAATAGCCAACTCACACCGGCTGTGGTATAATTCTTATGTGAAGAAGTTAGTTATTTCCAAACTTTTCCTTTATCGTCACCGATTTTTCATCGGCTTTCTTGTGCTCGGAGCAGCATACATCGGTTTATTGTTTGGTCTGCCGCTCCTTAGTCCGAACGGTCTCTCCGAAGCCGAGATGCAATCTGCTGTCAATTCTTATAACCTCCATTTTGATTCTATCTTCCGTGGTGACATCGTCGACTTACCTTATCGCGTCCTCCAAAAACTTTCTATCATGGCTTTTGGACTAAACATTTATTCCGTGAAACTCCCTAGCATCATCATTGGAACCTTACTCGGCGGGCTTTTGATTCTGCTACTCAATCGCTGGTTCAAAAACAATGTCGCTCTGATGGCTTCAATTCTCGCCGTACTTTCAGCATCCTTCCTTTACTTAGCTGGTTCTGGAGCTCCACTCATCATGCTGGTTTTTTGGCCAACTTTATTACTTTGGCTCGGATCAAAAATCCAAGGGGTTACGAAACCAAAACCGATGTATTGCTTTGTTTTCGCTTTTGCCTTGCTTGCCTCAATTTTCACTCCACATTTGCTTTACCTTGCCGTTTTTATCGCGCTTTTTGCAATTCTACACCCTCACTTACGTTTCACAATCAAGACTCTACCGATCATTCCACTGATTTTAACCGCATTCATTATCATCGTTGGACTAACCGCACTTGTGATGGCCGCCTTCATCAACCCAACGATCATCGCCGAATTATTGCTCGCACCAGGCTTCTCTCCTCAAACTTTTCTCGAAAATATCCAGCTTGCTTTTCTGCCATTTTTCACTTGGAACACTGCTCTCGACAGCGCTTTTCTATCGCCCTTCATTGGTCTAGCCTCAGTTGCGCTCGCAATCATCGGACTGCTCTCGACAACGAAAGGTTTTTTCGCTTCGCGTAACTCAATTGCAACCTGGCTCATTATCTTTACAGTAATTTTGTCTGGCCTGAACCCTGAATCGGCGATTCTCATACTCCTGCCAATGGCAATCCTCATTGCGCATGGCTTGCGCTACATCCTCGGCAAATGGTACGACCTTTTTCCGGACAACCCCTATGCCCGTATCTCTGCCGTTTTTCCGATCGGACTTTTCTTAGGGATCATGATTGTCGGCGGAATTAGTCATTTCTTATTCGGCTATCGCTACGTCCCAATGGTCGCCGACAAATTCAATAATGATATTGAGCTTGTTTCAAACAGTCTCGAACCAGGAACCACGCTCTATATCATAGGAAATCCAGTCGAATACGAATTCTTCGGAATCCTTGATACGCTCGGAACTTATCACGTTGAGAACAAACTGCCAGAAACTGAAGATTTACCAAAAAATTTCGCGACCATTGAACATCAAGCCGTTGACGCAGAAATCAATAATATTATAACCTCGCCAAAATACGACAATTCTGATAGAATATACATATATAATATATAGGAGTTAGATATGGGTGCAACCATGGATCAGATGAAGGTCTTGAATCAACTACGCAAGGCACAAAAGTCACTTAAGACTGAAATCGTTGAAGTTGAAGCTGGCGACGGCGCCGTAACCGTCCAAATCACTGGAGAATTGAAGATTAAAAGCGTAAAGATCGACCCAGAGAAAATTGATCTCGATGACATTTCTGAGCTCGAACATTGGATCGAAGATTGCATGCGCGATGGCTATGCCAAGGCACAAGAAATTGCTACCGACAAAATGAAGCCTTTGATGGGTAACCTTGGTAATTTAGGCTTATAAAGGAGTAGATCGTGATTGAAAAAATCGATTTAAGCGGGAACAACTATAAAGTCTCAGATAGTTTTCGCAAATACACCACCAAACGTATTGGAAAACTTGACCGCTACCTCCCACGAGGAAACAAAAAGGATATCGTCGCAAAAGTCGTCATCACTGAAGTCGATCGCGCGCACGGTAATAAATACTCAATCTCCGTCGCAATGGAAATCCCTGGCGGTAAGGTTATCACTGCGAAAGACGAATGTTCAAACGTTTTTGCGGGTATTGACATCCTTGAGGCTAAGCTCAAAGGACAAATCCGTCGTTACAAGCTAGAAGCGACCCCACATTTGACCAAAAAAGGCCTGAAAAACCTGTTTATCAAGAGGTCGTAATGTGATATAATCAGGGGGAATTGTGGAGAAAAATATGGCAGAAAAATCTGACAAAAAGTCATTGGTGGCCAAGGCTCCGGCTAAAGCCTCGAGAAAGTCAAAGAAAGAGAAAAAACCGACTGACAAGCTTGCTGACCGCACCTTGTTGACGCGTATTTTACAGGGTGTTTTTGGTGACGCCCAAAAGAAAATCCTGAAACGCATGTATAAAAGGACCGTCGAAATCGGCGCGCTCGAACCAAAGTACGAAGCTATGAGCGATGAAGAGCTCGCTAGACAAAGTCAGATTTTTCGAGAAAAATTACAAAAAGATAGCAGCGAAAAAGCTATCGACGGCCTGCTAGTTGAAGCTTTCGCAGTCGCGCGCGAAGCTTCAAAACGTATTCTCGGTATGCGGCCTTACGATGTGCAATTAATTGGCGGAATGGTCTTGAACCAAGGCGACGTCGCCGAAATGAAAACCGGCGAAGGAAAAACTTTGGTCGCAATGCTGCCAGCATACCTGAATGCTTTAACCGGAAAAGGCGTGCATGTTATTACGGTAAATGATTATCTTGCTCAACGCGATGCTGGTTGGAACGCTCCGGTTTATCACTTCTTAGGGCTAAGCGTAGGTGTAATCATCAATCAAGCTAGCTTTGTCTACGACCCAGAATATGAGAATGACGAACATGACGATGATCGTTTCCGCCACCTGAAACCAGTCAGCCGCAAAGAAGCTTATCAAGCTGATATTACTTATGGAACGAATAATGAATTTGGCTTTGATTATCTACGCGACAACATGGTTAGTGACGCTAAATACCTCCGTCAACGCGGTCTAAACTATGCCATCGTGGACGAAGTCGATTCGATTTTAATCGACGAAGCAAGGACTCCTTTGATTATTTCCGCGCCAGCTGGTGACAATCCTGATGCTTATTATCAATTCGCCAAAATCGCTGCAAAATTAGTCCCCGAAGATTACGTTTTTGACGAAAAGCGCCGAAGCGTAACTTTAACCGACCAAGGTGTTGAAAAAGTCCAAGAGCTACTTGGAATTAAAAACTTATATTCTACAAAACACACCAGATTGGTTTATCATATTGAACAAGCTCTGCGTGCGCAAATCGTCTTTCAACGAGATAAAGACTACGTCGTAACGAATAGTGGTGACGTTGTAATTGTCGACGAACATACTGGGCGTTTGATGCAGGGAAGAAGATATAATGAAGGCTTGCATCAAGCCATTGAGGCAAAAGAAGGAGTCGCTGTCAAGCAAGAAAGTATGACGCTCGCGACAATCAGTTTTCAGAACTTCTTCAGATTATACCATAAGCTTTCTGGCATGACTGGGACAGCGTTTACAGAGGCAGAGGAGTTTCAGCAGATTTATGCACTTGATGTAATTCAAATCCCACCCAACAAGCCAATCCAGCGTGTCGACAAAGACGATCTAATTTACCGTACTGAAGCAGGAAAGTTGAAGGCTATCGCCGCTGAAATTAAGAAATACCACGACCGCGGACAGCCAGTTCTAGTCGGCAGCGCTAGCATCGCGAAAAACGAAATGATCGCTCGCTATCTCGACAAACAGGGTATTAAATATGAACTGTTAAATGCAAAGAATAATGAGCGTGAAGCAGCTATCGTCGAAAAAGCCGGAGAAAAGGGCGCAGTCACCCTCGCTACAAACTTAGCTGGACGCGGAACTGACATCAAACTCGGCGAAGGCGTGAAAGAGCTCGGTGGCCTAGTTGTAATTGGCTCAGAACGACACGACTCTAGACGCGTTGACAATCAGTTACGCGGACGTGGTGGGCGTCAGGGCGACCCCGGCACGACCCAATTCTTCGTTAGTTGCGAAGATGACCTCATGCGCATTTTTCAGGGTGAGCGTATCGCCATGCTCATGAGCCGCCTCGGCGTCGACGAGGACATGCCAATCCAAACCAAAAGCGTCTCAAAAACTCTTGAATCAGCTCAAAAACGCATTGAAGGCTTCAACTTTGATTCGCGCAAAAATGTCGTACAGTACGATAACGTAATCAATCGCCACCGCAAAGTAGTCTATGGTATGCGTCGCAAGATTCTCGATGGGGACGATATCCAACAAGAAATCAAAAGGCTCATGAAAGCTACGGCCAAAGACTTGACGAAAGATAGCAGTCGTGTAAATAAAAAATTCAAAGAAGAGTTTCAAGCCATCATTAATGCTGACGACGAATTAGTCGAAAAAATCGGCAAAATGCGCAAAGAAAAAGACCGTGAAAAAGCTACACTCACTGAAATTAAGCGCCAATACGCCGAAAAAGAAGCTGAGTTCGGTGCCGAAACAATGCGCAAAATCGAACGTCGCTTCTATCTCCAAATCCTCGACACGCTTTGGATGCAGCATCTCGAAAACATGCAACATCTTCGCGAGGGGATTCACTGGCGGAGCATCGGTCAGCGCGACCCACTCGTTGAATATCGCAGCGAATCACAAAAATTGTTTGATGGCCTAGAAAAAACTCTGCGCGAAGAGACCTTGAAAATTATCCTCGGGCTTACGATGCAAGATGCAATCGCAGCGGGACTCGTGGAAGAGGATAATTATGATACTGAACTCACCAAAATGGCAAAAAGCGCTACTGAAAAAGGCGTCAACGAAATCAGTGCCGGTGAGAAGAATCTTGACAAAGAGTTCAAAGAAAACGATAGCGCACGAAAAAGCAGTAGTGATAACCACTACGGCCAAAAACATAACGCCACTAAAAAAGACCGCAAAAAACAGCGTCAAAATAAGAAGAAAGGGAAACAGCGATAAAACACTCCGCCGAAGAAATCATCCTAGCTTCCGGCGCAAAGGGTTTACTCATTGACATTCCGGGGGCAAGCGTTATGAGCACGAAGTTTCAATTCCGTGCTGGCATGCGCTACGCCAAACGACCCGAAGTCTATGAAATTGCACATATCGTTGAACACCTAGCTTTCGGCGCCAACGCAAAATATAGCAGCGAACAAGCTTTCGAATCTGATTTTACAAAAAATGGCGCTTACCATAACGCTTGGACTTCGGATTTCTCCGTTTGCTATGAAAGTGAATGTGCCGATTTCGAATGGGAACGTATTCTTTCTCTCCAACAAATCGCCATCACGAAGCCCAAGTTTAACGATGAAGAACTAAAAAGCGAGAAAGGCAACGTAAAGGCCGAATTAACTGGCTATATGAACGATTATTGTCGTTTGCTTTGGCCGAGGTTACAACAAATTGTTGGCGAAAACGTACCCGACTTACAAGAACGTCTAAAGACAATCAATAATATCGAACTGAAAGATATTCGCGAACATTATCGACGCACTCACACCGCGAATAATTTACGTTTTATCATTGCCGGAAACTTAAAACATCGCAAACGCGACATTACGAGGTTATTGAACAATTGGGAGCTAAAACCTGGCAAACGCTTCGAAATTCCGTTGGATAATCTACACGCATCGACACCAGTCCTAATCCGCAGAAAAGACGCCAGTAACATTACTTTCGCTTTTTCTTGGCTCGTTCCACGCAAACTCGAACCAGCGGAAGTTTACGCCATGAATTGTCTAAATCATATTCTGAACGGAACCATGAGTAGCAAAATCTTTGGTCAGGCCCGCAAAAACGGCCTCGTCTATGGTATGGGAAGCGATCTTAGTAATAGTTGGCACAATGCTTCATGGGATTTTGACGGTGAAGTTAACGCCGAGAGCGCCGATGAGTTGTTCGATTTGATTCACCGAGAAATAGCGAAAGTTTTACGAGGCGAAATTCGTGATGTCGACATCGAAGCCGCGAAAACTTATGCTACCGGACGTTATCAAATGGGCGCCCAGACTGTCAACCAAATTTCCGACTATTATGCCGACGGGTATTTCACAAATGGTACACTCGAAAACTACGACCATATGCCAACTTTCATTCGTAATATTGACAAAGAGACTATTGTCCGACTCGCCAATGAATTTATCGACAGCAACTTACACGCTCTAGTCGCTGTCAGCTCGGTTGAAAAAGCATTGATCAATGGTTTAGAAGCAAAGTTGGAGTTTTAAGCGATGGCAGAGATTAATAAGAAACTAAAAAAAATACAAGTTGAATTAGAAAAAGCTTGGAGTATGCTGAACATTGACGAAAAAACTCAACAACTCAGGGAGCTAGAAGAAATCGTTAATGATCCTGAACTTTGGCGCGATCCCGACAACGCGCGTCAAAAAAATGAGCAACTTGCGCATCTGCACAACGAAATCGAACCATGGAACATTCTACGCGCCCAGATCAGTGATATCGATGAGCTACTTGAGCTCAATGACGAGGGACTAGAAGACGAGCTTGACGAACAAATCGAAAAATTAGAGCAACAACTCCTTGAACTTAAAAAGGCTCTGAGATTTAATGGAAAATTTGACCACAATGACGCAATTCTGAGGATTACCGCCGGCGTTGGCGGCACCGAAGCTATGGATTGGGCAAGCATGCTCGAGCGTATGTATTTGCGTTGGGCCGAACGCAAAGATTTCAAAGTTACTTGTCTCGAGCGCAACGTCGGTGAAGAAGCTGGTATAAAAACTGTTGTTTACGAAGTGCACGGGGTAAACGCATATGGTTTACTAAAAAGCGAACATGGCGTCCATCGGCTCGTCCGACTCAGCCCATTCAATGCCGATAATTTGCGTCAAACAAGTTTTGCCCTAGTAGAAGTTTTACCCGTACTTGAAGACAACCATGATTTAGAAATCGACGAAAAAGATTTGCGCATCGACGTCTACCGTTCCGGTGGCCATGGAGGACAAGGTGTTAATACTACAGACTCTGCGGT
>CARTQV010000041.1 GCA_949070545.1 uncultured Candidatus Saccharibacteria bacterium
AGTTGGGCGAAATTATTTCCGAGATAATTCGTTCTGCTTCTATTTCAGAGTTAAGCCTCGATAGCGTCCAACCATTACTATGAAAATATGAGCTATAAGGTAAACCATTTTCACTACACAGGTCACTACTCTTAATTTTCCGTTTATTCAGTTGAACTATTGACTGCAACTTCTTCTTTGTATCATCCGTAAGGCCTCCTTCTTCCGTCAGAAACTTTGTGTGCTTATTATGTGGTTTAATGGCACTGTATCGTGGATTTGGGGTTACACCATAAGCAATCATAGCGTTATTATAACTACCATGCCGCTTTTCAAGAACGTTGGCTGGGCAAGTATTCGGATTTTGATCCCATTCAGCCATTGATGGCGCCCGACCTAAATCTTTTTGCATTTGGAGAGCTTGCTCTGCCATGACTTTATCAGGATAGGCGTCTTTCATTCCCTTCCGAGCATTCACTTTTCCTCCAGCATCGATGATAGCGGCGTTATACGAAGGGTAGAATTTGAGAATATTATCAATCGTGGGCATATTCTCGTCTTGCCCTAACTGTCTTCTAGTAGGCGATTTCCCGCCTAAACTACTTATCTTTCTTTGAAGGGCTTCCCTGACTGCTTGTTTTGTCTTGTATTTCATATGGTCTCGCTTCATTCGCTCAAGACCAGCCAATTCAAGAAAATTGCCTAAACTATGGTATGTTTTTCTTAATGTTTCCCAGCACGGAAAATCTAAATTTGCGTCTATTTCTGCTATAGTTAAATATGTTGGATGCCCAAGTCTAGCGGCGTATGCCCTGGCAGCCTTAAACAAATCTTCCTCGCAGTCAAAATTGCCACGTTCGGTCCCAGTAAACCCACGTCCATACTCCAATCCTGCAGCGATAACCGCATTCTTGATGCTACCAAACAACGTTTTAAGGACCTCTCTACTAGGAACTTTCGTGCAATCCTCTTCAGACGCTAGTCGTATGTCTCTAGCCATAAGCCTGGTTTTACCAAGACTAGTCGCGAGTTCCTGCAATGCATTGATCGCCGTTTCTTTAGACCATGCCGTGCGAGACCTTATACGTCTCAATATTTCTACAATATTCACCATCTGCGTCTTAAACTCTGGCGTAGCGATATTGAGCGTAAACTTCTCTTTTGCTTCGGCATTGCCGGCGCCATGCGGATTGTATTCCGTAACTGGCGTCCCTATTCTGAAATCGTCAATTTCTTGCTTCAGCTCGAACACAGTCCTGATCCGTTCGCAATTGCCGACAAAGTCCAAAATCAAAGTCTTGTCTTTTCCAGGAGCGAGGCGTGTGCCGCGCCCGAGCTGCTGATAAAACACAGCGGACGAAACGGTGTTGCGTAAGAAAACGATGACGTTCGCATCTGGAACATCCACGCCTTCGTTCAGCATTTGCACAGAAATAATCGTGCGGATTTCGCCGTCCCGGAAAGCCTGCAAGGCGCGCCTATTCATGGAATCGCTTTGTTTCTTATGAATCAATGCGACAGCTTCGCTCTGCATGAGCTTGGCGATCTTGCGCGCATGCTCAATCGTGCGACAGAAAATCATCGTCTTCGGATTTTCTACATCAGCAGAATACTCTCCGATTAAACGTACAATTTCCTCATCACGTTTCGGCACGAAGAGCGTGCGGTTGAGCTGATTGATAGAGACCTTCTCGCTACTTTGGAGATATTCGTCGATTTTCTCCTGCGACAAATCATCCAGAACCAGCCGATAGTCACATTCGGTAAGTAAACCACGACTTGTAGCTTCGGCGAAACCAAGTTCATAGACTGGCTCACCATAAATCTCTTCGATTTTCTGGCCATCGAGACGATCCGGCGTTGCCGTCAAACCGAGCAAAAACTCGGGTTGAAAGTAGTGAATCGTCGGAAAATAGGTCCGAGCCTGACTATGGTGCGCTTCATCAATGATGATATAAGCAAATTCGCCTTTCGAGAATTCTTTGCGGTTTTCTTTCATGGTCTGGAAGGTCGCAAAGAGAAAATCCGTCTGGCGTGTTGCTTTCTCATTGGATGTATATAAACCATAGTTATACTCGTCACCGAAGTAACTCTTGAATTTGTTCTTCGTTTGACGAAGGATTGGCTCAGAATGGCACAGGATGAGCACGCGACCGAACGGTCGGTCAGCGAAAAACTTTTCTACGGCAAAAGCCGCTGTGTAAGTTTTCCCGAGACCACTCGCCATGACGACGAGAGCGCGTTTTTCTCCCTGTTCTACGGTTTGCGCGATTTTTACTAAACATTCCTCCTGGTAATCTCTTGCTTTAATTTTCATAGAAATCCCCCTTTTCTATTTTGGAAATTGGCTGCAGGTTACGTTTGCAACTAACTTTTAAAGATCATGGATCCAGCAAGTTGACATCTATAGATAAATTAATGATAATTTATCTATATTTAGCTTGGCTAAATCCAATGTTACAGGGGTAGTATAAACCTTCCCCATATCTTCATTGTAGCACAGATTGGTCAAAAAGTCAATGGTTAAACCCTGCCCTGAGAGAAATTGTCGGATGTGTCATGATGCTTCCAGAAAGAGTGCGTTCATAACTACAATCTATCGAAAATCCCTGTTCCCGAAATTCGGGAACAGGGATTCGTACCTAAATGTTTAAATCGACGTGCAAACTAAGCTTTTTTCTTCAAGGTCAAGAAACCGTTGCGTGGGTTTTCGTTTACAACGCGATCCTCTGGCAAATCACAAGGTGTGCCTTTACCACCTTCTGCAGTCTTGGTGAAGAAATAAATCGTCTGTGGCTTGCCGCCGCGCAAAGTAACTTCTGATTTGTGCAGATAATAGGTGACGCCTTTGCTGTTGGTATGTTCGTAGGCCATGAGGTCCCTCCTTAAGTTATTATATTTCTATCTTATGTCGAGATTCCTAAGGTGTCAAGGCTTTTTGGGGTTTTCTAGAAAGCTTCTCTAGAAAAGAAGAGCGCCAAATGCAAAATGCCCCAGATAATCAGGCGAATGACGATAACCAGAAAAAGCACAACGCAGAGCAGAATTACCCAGCCGGCGGCGCTTGGAGCCCAAATAGGCGAGGCATAATTGTGGCGATAGAGTTCAGTCGAGGGGATGTTCGCGGTGAGCTGAGTATCGAGCGAGTCGGTTGTGGGGTATTTTGCAAGTTCAGTTGTCCAACAGTCGAGATAACCAGGACTATTCCAAGCCCAACCATTCGCAATCGCGAGCGGGCGACAAACTGATTGGGCAGCAGCATAAATATTGCCATTCGGGTTGGCGTCGTTTGCGAGTTCGGCTTCGGAAGCCTCGATCGCGGCGTTAGCGGCACGTAGATATTGGTGCTCGAGATAGAATGGACCAGTGCCGAAGACGATTGATTGGACACCGTTATTTTCGATAGCATTTATGACAATGTGAGAAAAAACGAATTCTTGGAGAGAACGCAGGCTAGTCTCAATCGCGGCGTCATCTTCGGCCGCGTCGGCGTCGAGAACAGCAGCGCGCAGCTCGGACATTTTGAGATGATCAAGACGAAGCAAAGTCGCGGCGACGAAGATCAACGGAATCAAAATCAGGGCGAGCTGCCAAGTCCGAACGGCTTTGAACTTCAAAAGCGCATCCTTCAATTTGTGCGAAATTTTGCCACCCATAGTTCTTATCATTATAACACAGCGATATGCTATAATAAAAATTATGAATATCTATATATCGGGAATCTCTGGTACCGGCATGGGGCCGTTGGCGTTGATGGCGCAGAGCGCAGGAATGACAGTGTTTGGGTCGGATCTAGCCGCAGGCGCAATTACGAACGAGTTGGTGAATCATGACGTTAAACTTTGCCTCGGAGTGCAAGATGGCGAGTTTTTAAAGGTACGCGCAAAAACAGAGGGAGTGGATTGGTTTGTTTATACGTCGGCTTTGCCGGAAGATCACCCAGAGCTTGTGATGGCGAAAAAACTGAAGCTGAAGATTTCAAAACGTGATGAGTTTTTGAACTTTTTGATTAAAAAACTGAAATTGAAGCTAGTCGCAGTGGCAGGGACACACGGGAAAACGACGACTTCAGCAATGATAGTTTGGGCGGCGCAACAACTCGGATTCCCTTTGTCTTATATGATTGGGACGACTTTACCGTTTGCGCCGGCAGGGTTCTATGACCCAAAGTCAAAATATTTTGTCTATGAGGCGGATGAATATGACCGGAACTTTCTCGCGTTCAAACCGTGGCTGGCAGTGATCCCGACGGTTTCTTATGATCATCCTGATATTTATCCGACAGTCGAGGATTACCAAGAGGCTTTTCGGCAGTTCGAGGACCAAAGTAAAGAAGTTCTGCACGGAGACGAGATTGCGGTTGGGCTGAATTTGGCGGGTGAAGCGAGGAGATATGATGCAACGCTTGCGATTGATACATTAGAAAAAATGTTGCCAAAACCAAAAGGCGTAGCGAAATTATTATCAAAACAGCATAAAGAGTTAGTAAAAGTGATGAATGAATTTCCAGGCGTTGGGCGGAGGTTTGAACAAGTTTCAGAGGGGTATTATTCGGATTATGCACACCATCCGGAGGAGGTGGCGGCGACGATTGAGATTGCGCTTGAAGAAGCTGATAAGCGTGGCTTGAAAGGTGTGGTAGTAGTTTATGAGCCACATCAAAACAGTCGCCAAGCTGAGCTAATTGATAATTATGCGGATGTATTTCAGGGGGTTGCGAAGTTGTACTGGGTGCCGACGTATTTGACTCGAGAGAAAGCGGGACTGAAGATTTTGCGACCGGAGGAGTTCATTGCAAGACTCAGCAACAAAAAAATTGCTGAAGCCGCGAAGTTGGATGATGAGTTGGCAGAGAAATTGAAGGAGTGGCACGCTAAAGGTTACCTTGTAATGTTGATGTCGGCGGGGCCGGCAGATGTTTGGATGAGAAAGCTAGTTTATGCTGGGAATCAAGAATCAGCAGCAACACAGTTCGTGCATGCGCCACGTAATGCTGGCGAGTAGCAGAAAGCGGGGGGCAGAGCGCAATATAGCGCATTTTACGCGCTACTACTCTTCTTTGAGTTCGCTCGGAATGCCTAGAGATTTATCCGAAAGAGGCGCAGGTGCATAAGGATCGTCGAATTTCTCGAGTCGGTCGTTGATTTTCTTAAGTTCTTTCAAATATTCTTCAAGCTCTTCTTGGTTTAGTTCCCCAGTTTCGGGAAAAGTAAAACTCGTGTTCGTATCGGATTCTTCGGTGATTTCTTCTTCGTCTGGCAAATAACCGGGGCGCGAACGATCGAGATAAATATCACCGGAATTGCGATAAATCGCCAAGCTAATACCAGTCGTCAAAACTGCTAGCGAAACCGCGCCAACGCCGAGAATAGTCAAATTCCGACCACCACGCGTCATAACGACTCCTTCAACTTCATGGCGGCTTTGTATTGTTCGTTGGCAAGCTTCGACATATCTTCTGCTCGACTGCGCAACTTCGCACGTTTCTCGCGCGTAGCGATCAAGCGTTGATAGAATCCTTCTGGATCGCCCTGACAATCAGTCGCAATCAAGCCTTCTAGCTCGCGCATGTATTCGGTGTAAGCGTCGCGAAACTGGTTTTGGGCGTTCATGAAATCCGATTGGATATTTGACAAGGTCGGGCGGTAGTTGTTCACGAGGCGCAAATTGAGCGGAGTAATGAACTTATTTGCGATAGTCTCGTAAGTTGTGCCGAGATAAGTGCGAGTTCTGGAATCGACCTTCTGAAGTTGTTCGAGAGTTTGTTTGATGGTAGGACAGTTCTGGGAAATTGCGCTTCTTTCGGCTTCGCTGAGACCCTCGACTGGCGTGCTAATCAATAACGCAACAAAAATCGAACAAGCCAGCCAACTCGAAGCCCATTTAATTATTTTGAGCGGGAAAAAGGCGATCTTAATTAGCTTCGAAACGCCCATGATGCCTCTTTTTATCATAAATCATCGTTGGAATGCCTTTTGCATGAATTTGGTCTTCGACAATAGCTTTTATTTTTGTCATAATCTCATCGACTTCTGTGCTGTGAGCAGATTTTTCTAGATTTTCAATTTCGGATTTTGATGCGCCAAAATCTTGCAGCCAACTCTGGAGCAATTTCTCAGCTTCATCGTTTGAAAGCAGGCTGAAAGTGACTTGGTAGTTATTCCCATCATCAGCATCCTCACTAAATAGACGGTCAACAATCTTCGCACCATAATCTGTGTCGGCAAGGTTCGCGGCATGGAAATAACGGGCAATTAACTCAGAATTTGCGAACTTGTAACCGCCATCAGGAAGCCGAATCGGATAAATCATCAGAACGGTGTTGTATTTCTCGAAAAATCCTGAAGATTTCTGAGCACGGTATGACTGCAAGCAAACTGTACACCCAGGATCGAAAATATCAAGTGCAAGTGGGAGTTCGTCCTGGTAATTTTCGACGAAGGTATAGGGCTCGACGAGATAATCCTCGACTGACCAACTACGGAATTTCTCGGGAATGTTACCAAATATCTCACCCCATTCTGAAAACCAACGGCCAGTCCATTCGACAGGGTTCGACGGTTCTTCGGCGTCAATACCACAAACTTCTGCGCCAAGAGCACAGCTGGCGGGTTGAGAGACATTGCAAGTCCCAAAAACCCAAATCGCGAGCAGGGCTTTCACTGATTCGACAACTGACCAAACCGTCACGACGACGATTAGGACCGACCCGATCTCAATCGCTGTGCCGAGCGGCTTTACCCATGTTGGATGTTTCAGGACGACTTTGCTGAGCAAGGTATTCTTCACGTCGTCTTTGAAATTCGTCTCGCATTTTTGGAGGCGCACCTTCTTCCCGACACAACCCCAAGCTTTCTTGAAAACGGCCCAATATTTCTTGCCGATGTCGCGACGAAAGATGCTCAGAAATGCTACAAAAACTCCGACTAAACAAAGGATAATAAATGCAGCGACACAAACCATAGGTTTATTATAACACACATCGCAGAACGGAAAGTTGGACAATTTTGCTTGCGCTTTTAAAAAATATGGTATAATGAAAGTGTCCTAAACTAATACGAGCCTGATTTTGGTATGTATTTGCCATTTACGAACATGATGAACGTCGGCGATAAGCGACACCGCTTTAAATCCGATGTTTAATCGTGGTTCGAAAATGGTTTAGGACACCTTGCGGTGTCGCTTTTTGTAGCAGGAGCGAAGAGGGCAAAGCACACTGC
>CARTQV010000042.1 GCA_949070545.1 uncultured Candidatus Saccharibacteria bacterium
AAATACCCCGACACGTATTCCGCATCAAAAATCCCATAATCCGCTCCGTTCAATTTCGCTTCAACAAGTGGCAAAGTGAAAACTGCCGTTAGTCCCAACGCCACTACCACCGCTAGTATTGCCCGCCAAATACTCTTAGGATTCAACAACTTATCAATATTAATCAAAACATAAACTCCCGCCATCATCGCAAAGAGTAACGCCGACAAACTATGCGAAAAAATCAACAAAGCCGCCGCTACCGCCAGACTTCGCGTCGCGTTACGTTGTCGTACCGTGAGCTGATAAAGTCCTAGAAGCAAAATCGGCGCAGCGATAAACGCCAAGCTCTCGCCCAGCGCCGCCCGAGAATAAAGATCCGTCAAAACATACGGCGTCGCCATATAAAAGATCCCAGCCAGCGCACCAATCGCACGGCTCTTGCTAATTTTCGTCACCGCATAACACATCGTGAGCCCTGAAAAAACCAATGCTAGAATCAGAATCCAGTTAATCGTAATCGCCCAGTTCTGGATTAACATCTGAAATCCGGAGGCGACATATGTCACAAGTGGTCCGTAGAACAAATTATAGGCATAGCCGAATCCGCCTAGAGCATCTGGGTCAACTTGTGGCACAATTTGACCATTCGACCAAGCATGCGAAGTACTTTGCAATCTTGCGACATGAAAAGCAAAGTCATCACCAACAATTACATTATCCATGCGCCCCCAAATCCCAATGCTAAGGATCGCACCAAAAACTAAAACCAGAAAAAAATGCCACTTTCTCGACCAAAAACCCTCAGCCCGAGACGCTTTATGCTCTTTTTCAGCTTTAACCATATCCTAATTATAACACACAATTGCTAAAAACACCAGACTGTTCTCTATAATAAAGACTTTGCGCTAGTCCTAGCAAATTATAAAAAACATGCTATAATTATATTTATGAAGAATCTTCCCATTGTCGCATTAATCGGCCAAACTAACGCCGGAAAATCTAGTTTGCTTAATCGTTTTGCGCGTTACAACATCGCGATCGTTGCCCGCGAAGAGGGAACAACGCGCGACAATGTCATGGCTCGAATCGACAACCGCTTTTTATTGATTGATACCGCTGGACTAAAAGATCCTGACGATGATTTCGAAGCTGGTATCCAAGACCAAATCACTGATGCTATCGACTCCGCCGAGCTAATCCTTATGACGCTCGATTCGAGTAAATATCCCGACCAAAAAGACAGGGACATCGCAAAAAAAGCCTTAAAATCAAAAAAACCTGTTTTTCTTTTACTTAATAAATCTGATCTCGGTGAATCCTTACCAGATGAAGAATTTCTCCGTCTCGGCATCAAACCTGAGCAAACTTTCCGCATTTCCGCCACAACCGGTCTAGGCATCCGTGACCTCAAATCCACCATCCTCAACACGCTGAAGCGCGATAACGGTGGCGATTTTCAAGCTGTTTTCGAGGGGGTCCGGAGTCATGACGAGGACGAGCGTCAAAGCCCTGCGACGGCAAACGTCTTGGATACGCCTCGAGAAAAGAACTTAAAAATCGCCACCAGTACCACGCTCAAAATCGCCCTCATCGGTCGCCCTAACGTCGGCAAATCCAGCCTTTTTAACGCACTCGGAAGAAAACAACAGGCTATCGTCAGCTCCCGTCAAGGCACCACTCGTGACGTCAATCGCGTTGAAGTTCAATATCATGGACGCACACTCGAAATCCTTGACACTGCTGGTCTTCGAAAACCTGGCAAACGCGAGGTTGGCATCGAAAAGTTCTCCGCTTTACGCACACTCGCTGCAATCGAAGAAGCTGACGTCTGTGCCCTACTCGTTGACGCCACCGAACCACACTCGAAACTCGACCAATCTCTTGCCGGTCAAATCATCAACGCCGGCAAGGGTATCATCGTCGTCATCACGAAATCTGACCTTGTGAAAGATGAAATCATTATACCGGAGGAAGAGAACTTAGTTATTGAAAAGCGTCCGACAAAAAACAGTGAAGAAACCTCAGACCATATTCCACAGCCTAAACGCAAAATCGACGACATCCTCGACAAGCTTGAATATGATTTCAATTTTTTACCATACGCTCCCGTTCTTATCACTAGTAGCGAAACCGGACACAACGTCACAAAACTTTTTGAACTTGCCACCGAAATCGACCAAACCCGCCATCAAGAAATCAAAACTTCCGAACTTAACAAAATCCTAGGTGAAGCCGTCATTGAACATCCACCTGCCGGCCTAAAAAACACTCGTCCAAAACTGAAATACATTGTTCAAACTGACATTTGCCCACCTTGGTTCGTCGTTCATGGTCGTGACCTCGGGCTTTTGCACTGGTCATATAAACGATTCTTAGAACGCAAAATCCGCGAAAAATTTCCTTTTGTCGGTACGCCAATTATGTTTAGCTACCGCAACGACCAAGACCAAAAACCCCGCAAATAAGCAGCATGGCCTTATATATGTGTCTTATTCCGCATAATTAACTTATCGAATGCTACCAGCATTGCTGGCAAAAGCACCAGAATCAAAACCGTCGCACAAATGGTTCCTTTTGCAATCGTCAGAAGGATCATCGATGTAATTCCAGTCGTACAATTACCAACAATCAACGTCACCAAAATCAAAATCGAAGATGAAGTTGCAATCGCATGAATTGACTTATTATACGCTTCACTCACCGCCGCTTTCACGCGCTTCGTCGCGCGTAGCTCAATATAATAAGATGTATAGAGAATTGCATAATCAATCGTTGCCCCCATCAAAATACTCTGCACAATTAGGAGTGCAATGAAATAAGTATCCGTCCCACTCATCGACAAAATCCCCATCGTCATATAGACCGCACATTGAATTAAAAGCACGAGAATAATCGGAATCAACAATGAACCAAACGTCAACGCCACTACCACGAAAATAAATATCATAGTAATAATCGTAATCGTGTCGAGTTCCGCACCAAAAGTTCTCGACATTTCATAAGCCATCGCCGAGTCTCCAATCACATAAAATTCACCACCCTGATCCGCCATTCCATCATGTAAGCTCTGCAGAAAACTAAAAGTCTCCTCCGATTCC
The DNA here is from genome assembly GCA_949070545.1 of uncultured Candidatus Saccharibacteria bacterium. GTDB lineage: Bacteria > Patescibacteriota > Saccharimonadia > Saccharimonadales > Saccharimonadaceae > Nanosyncoccus. The sequence goes on from CARTQV010000042.1 coordinate 3,081, forward strand.
GCATCAAATTCCGTATTCAATACAATCCGTGAAAAGTTCTCTCCAACCAACATTGCTTTCGCATCCGCCACTTTTTCGCGTGCGTCCTGAATATCAACACGCATTTCTGAACTAATAAACTGATCAAATCTCGCATCTGTCAATATTGCCGCATCAACATATTTCACTAATTCTTCAATCGTCATCTCCCAATTACTAACATATTCATATTTGCTCCCATGATAAATATATAAAAGCTCAATTAAATCTTGGTCCAAATTATTTGTAAGTGTTGAAAGTGTTTCAACCAATTCTGCTGGCGTATAAGCCACTCCAGACAGCGTCTGATTCATCACTAAATCTAACGTCGAAAGTTTTGCCCGCTGAGTCATATCAAAATTCACTGCATATGCTGGTCGCATCATCACGTCATTCAGCAGAAACGACACGAATTCTCTAAGCGACATGCTAACGTTTTTTCCTTGCCACTTCATCTCATAAAGCGAGTACATTAACTTCACCGTCTGTTCATCTATCCCGAACAAATTCGCCACTTCTTTTGTCGTATAAGTTCGTCCCTCCAAAGTTTCTTGCATCATTTTCTGAGCAAAACTTAGTTTCGAGATCGTTTCCGCACTCACATTTCCTGCCAAAATTGGGTCTTCATAATGTGTTATTACGAAATCTACGAACTCAACCGGCGTCATTTTAATCTCTTGTGGCTGCGCTAACAAACTAGGCAATTGCGACGATAACTCTGGGTGCTTCTCGACTTCCTGCAAAATTTTCAAATATCTACAATAATCATACAAAACCTTAACTTTCTCAGTGTCAATCCCGAACGTTTGTGCAATCTCCACGTCGCTTAGTTTCGTTTGGACCCAATTTTTATTCACAAATGGCGCAATCTGTGCAAGTTGTGCTTTTATATCATCATCTATACTGCTCGCATAACGCGGGCTCAACAAAACATATTCATCCAAAAATCGCACCAACTCACCCACCGTTAAGCGCGTGTTAATATTCTTCGAATTAGAATACACTAACAGATCGTCTATTTGTTCATAGTTCAGTCCCAACACATTCGCGAGCTCGTCCGCACTCCGCTTTCTCAACACTGCTTCAGAACTCGCAAAGTTCTTCAGATCTGCAATTTCTCCTCGCATCGCAGGCTCAACATAGCTCGCAAAGTTCTCGTCCAAATAAATATCATCTTCGATAAATCGCACAAACTCATTTAGACTCATCCGTCCCGTCCCGCCATGATTGTAATAATGGTAATAGATAATTCGAATCATATAATCTGGTAAGTCCGTTTCAACACCGAGTTCTTGCATTTTGTTTGGTAATTCATCTGCTGTCAATTTTTGTCCAATCGTATTTCCATAACAAAGTACTTCAGCTACTTTTCCTTCAGCCTTCAAACCACGACAATATTCCGCAATTCTTTCCTCATTGTCATTGTTATAAATCACTGCCATTTGGTTATCGTTCCCGAACACCTGACTAATTCTGTCTTCACTTGAATCCGTATAGAGAATCCCTAGATTTCCACGCAAAAGATAGCTCGTTCCAAACACGAGCACAAAAAAGCCAACTGCCACGTAACGACCTTTGTATGCAATGCGACCCATAAAGTCCAACTTTGCGCTCGGACTTTTCTTTCGCGTTTTCTCAATCGCTCGATCGAATAACAAAATCAGACCCGGCAAACATGTAAAAATTGCAAGCAAACTAAATAATACGCCTTTCGCCAATACAAATCCCATATCGCGCCCAATCGTAAAACTCATAAACACTAACGCCAAAAGTCCGACTACCGTTGTAATTGAACTGCTCGAAATTGATTTAAATGCATAAAGGAGCGCCCGCTTCATTGCCTCAACTTTGTTCGGAGAGTTAAGCTTTTCTTGGCTATAACGGTTCATCAACATAATTGAATAGTCCATCGAAAGTGCAAGCTGCAAAATAGCCGTAATCGAATCCGTGATATTAGACACGCTCGGAAAAATCAAGTTCGTGCCCTTATTAAGCAAAACCGCAATTAAAATCGTAAACAAAAACAAAAACGGCTCCACATACGATTCGCTCATAATAATCAAAATCACCAACGCACAAAAAATCGCTAGCGCAATAATCCAAATCGGCAAAACCTCCTTATTTTGCTCTGCAACTTCACCACCAAAAGTCACTTCGTCATGTTTATATTTCTCTTCTAATGTCTCATAAACTCCGCGTGCCGTTTCTGAATCCGCCGCACCCTCCACCGTCAAAACATAGCGCACATAACCATCACGATTGTATTTTGTACTCTCATCATAATTAACAACCTTGATATCTTCTATTCCTGACAAATATTCTAATGTATCTTTTTTCTCATTCTCACCCAGACCTTCCAGCATAATAGTCAGGGAACTTTCATCTTCCTTCGGGAACTCAGCCTCCATAACGTCGAGGCCCATTTTTACTTCTGAGTCTTCCGGCAAATATTCTGTCATATCGTGGTTAATCTGCACTTTTTGCATCACAAAAAGTGACGCTCCAGCCAACAACACAAAAATCGCTAAAATAATATTTCGTCGCTGCACAATAAAATCTGTAATTTTCTTCATCAGCCTCTCCTTCAATAATTCACTGGAGATTATACTACTATTCTTCTCTATCGTCTAGCGCCAAAATCACACGCACTTCTTTAGTATTTTTACACCCCATCATTTTCGCACGTAACTCCGCCGCGCCAGGGAATCCATGGACATAGATTTTAAAGTAATGTTTCAATGGCTCAAAAGACAAGCCTTTTTCCCGTTCGTCCAACCCTTCGCTCAACGCCCTCGCTCGTTTCAATCGCAATTTTGTATCTTGTTGATCAAACAAATCGAGATGTAGGTTCAAAAGTTGCATTAGCTCATCCCTCGTCGGTTCATGCTCAGTGAAACAATATGGGTTCTCGAATACTCCACGCCCAATCATAAACCCATCAATATCAGGGAACTGCTGAGCAAATTTCCGCACCGCTTTCAAATCTTCAATGTCACCATTAATAATCAATTTCGTTTTTGGCGAGAACGCCTTCCGTAGTCCCAAAATCTCTGGGATTAGCTCAAAATGCGCTGGAACTTTTGACATTTCCTTGCGTGTTCGAAGATGAATCGTTAGCGCTGCCGGCTCCTGTTTCAACAAAAACGGCAACCACTCACGATATTCATCAACATATGTATAGCCCAACCGCGTCTTCACAGAAACTGGCAAACTTGTCGCTCGTCGCGCTTGCGTTAAACATTCCTCCGCTAAATCTGGTGTCCGGATCATCGCTGCACCCCCGCCCGCCGCATTCACATGTCGATCCGGACAACCCATATTAATGTCCAACCCAGCAAACCCCAGTCCTTCAAGCGCTCCTGCTAACTCTGCAAAATGTTCCGGATTCTTTCCCCAAATTTGTGCTACAATCGGCCGGTCACTTGGGGCTACTTCTAGTCGTTCCAGGGCATTCGCGCGTCCTTTTTCCGAAGCATAACTCGAAACATTCGTAAACTCCGTAAAAAACACATCTGGTCGTCCAGCCTGCGCAATCACCTGACGAAAAATCGCATTAGTCACGCCCTCCATCGGCGCAAGCACCGTGAATCCTTTCGGTAATTCTTCCCAAAAATTCTTCATAGTTATATTATTGCAAGCTCCCACAGCTTCGTCAACGTAACTATCCCCACCCTAAGAGAAAAATCGCACCTTATCAAACGGATAAATCCGCACCGCAGCCGGACCCGTCACCCGACAAAATGGAATTGTCCCGAGCCCCGAACGCGAATCGAACGAATGTGCACCTTCGCGATTGTCTCCCGCCACAAAAAGTTCTCCTTCAGGTACTACAATATC
>CARTQV010000043.1 GCA_949070545.1 uncultured Candidatus Saccharibacteria bacterium
TGGAAATCCAACGCTGGTGGAACTGGGCATGAGAGTTATGGTAATTATTATACGCCATCCACTATGACAGCAGGAGGAAGCACCTCCACGAACGGATCTTCTCCTACTAGCATTTGTCCAAAAGGTTGGCGAGCACCCTCTGGGAGTACGTCTGGAGGAAGCGTACTAGATTATCAAGCCCTAATCAACGCATACGGTCTAACAAATGATATCGCTATTAAAGTGCAGCAAGCACCTCTATACTTTGTAAAGGCTGGGCTAGTCCATTTTTCTCAATACACTGGTGGCAAATATGTCCTCACGCCATCCAAAGGAGTCGGAACGGACGGTTACTATGCGACAACGCATACTGGCAGCAACATGGCATTGGGTGCACTCAGCTTTAGTGATGCCACTATCAGTGTTACAGATTTAGGTAGGGGTAGCAGCGGCATGGATTCATATTTCTCCGCAGGATATCCTCTTCGCTGTATTGCTCGATAAACTAGCGGCCCATACCTGCCTCGCCCCAATATATAAAATTGGGGCGAGTTTATTATTACGCCACGCAAAGTTTCTATGCTATAATAGATAATATTAAGGAGGTTTATGAAACAGAAAATTATCTACGGAGTTTTATTCGGACTAACTTTTGGTATCACATGCCCAGCTTTCGCCTATGCCGACGAACCGGTTACCGCATCTGAAACCACGGATGCCGAAACAATGTCCGATGAAGACGATGTGACGTCAAATTCCGAAGGCTCTCATGACTGTTTCACGGATGACAACGGTGAATATATCTGCACCACTCTCACCGAAACCGAAATCGAAGAAGGCACTTCTGGCGAAGCCGAAGTCGTCTGTGCCGATCCGAACGAACCTGGCTGCAGCGAAGAAGAAACCCTCAAAGCCGAGGAAGAAAGCGAGAAAGAAGCTGGCATTGCTGAAACTTGGCCAATGATCGTCTCCTTCGTCGCAATTGGCGCGACAGTACTCATAATAATCATCTGTAGCTTGCTCGGTCGTAGGAAGAAATGATCGCTCATCTCGTTGGCACTATCACCGAAAAATTACCTACGTCGGTCATTATCGACGTTCACGGCGTCGGTTACGAGGTCGTGGTTGCAACGCCCGACCTTGAACGTGTCAACCTAGGAGACGAGACGAAGTTTTATACTCATCATGCTATCCGCGACAACTCCGAAGATCTCTATGGCTTTTCCAGCCTCGCCGCAAAACGTCTTTTCGAGATGTTGATCTCTGTTAGTAGTGTCGGTCCGAAAGCCACCATGTCTATTCTCAGTCTCGGCAGTACTGAAGATGTCCGCAACGCCATCGCGAACACCGACTCGGCCTTCATTGCAAAAGCTGCCGGTGTCGGCAAGAAATCCGCCGAACGCATCATCGTTGACCTCCGTGACAAGGTTGGCGCTCCGAGTAGATATGGTACATCTGGAGAGTTACCGAGTTTGGCAAATACAACGAAGAACGACGAAGCTCTGGATGCCCTTATCGCACTCGGTTTTCCATTGAAAGAAGCCTCCGCGGCGCTTGCCGAAGTTGACCCCAAACTTCCAGTCGAAGAGAGAATCAAGCTAGCCCTGAAAAATTAGCTAATTTGAGTCTTCTCAAATCTGAAAAAGTATGATAAAATAAATCCCAGTTGTAAGATAAAAGGTTAAAATATGAGTTTTATAAGTTTAAAGAAAATTGGTGACGCCCAGAAAAAACCAGCCGTCGTCGACGTGCGCTCAGGCGACACGGTCCGCGTAACTCAAAAAATTAAAGAAGGCGAGAAATTCCGCTCTCAAGTCTTTGAAGGGGTCGTGATTCGCACCGACCGCAAAGGCTCACATACTTCACGTATCACCGTCCGCAAAGTGACTTCTGGAGTTGGTGTCGAGAAATCTTTCTTGATTCATAACCCACTTGTCGAGAAAATCGAAGTCGTGCGTCGTGCAAAAGTTCGCCGCAAAAACTTGACCTACCTCCGCGAACGTTCTGGTAAATCTGCTCGTTTGACAAATAAGCCTTTCGACCGCAACGCTGTCAATAACCCGGAGCCAGCCGTAAAGGAAGTTGAGAAAGTCGCCAGCGAGAAGACAGCTGAAGAAGCTCCAGCAGCCGAAGTTACCGAAGAAAAGACGGAAGCATAGACTTGCCCAACAAAAAAGTCATTCTTGGCATCGATGAAGTTGGTCGTGGCCCCTGGGCGGGGCCACTTGTCGTTGGCGCAGTCATCCTGGGTGAAGAATTCATAAAAACTCATGAAATCTATGCACAACTCACCGACTCAAAAAGACTATCAAAGAGAAAGCGCGAAGAGCTCAGTCCTATCATCCTGAATCAGGCTGCAGCCAGCGCCACCGGTTGGGTATCCGCCGCCGAGCTCGATCGTTATGGGCTCTCTGCTAGCTTAAAACTCGCCACCCGTCGCGCCGTTAAGCAAATCTTAGCGAAAAAATCCTATTTCTCCGAAGTTATCATCGATGGAACAGGGAACTTTCTCGAAAACACTCCACTCGAAAACCGTGTTACGTTGCTCAAAAAAGCCGATTCTCTCGTCAAAGAAGTTTCCGCCGCCTCAATCATCGCAAAAGTTGCCCGCGATGGCTATATGACCGAGCTCTCGAAAAAATACCCTGAATATAGTTTTGAAAAACACGCTGGCTACGGCACTGCCGCCCATAAAGCCGCCCTCGAAAAATTTGGACTTTGTCCCGAACATCGCCAAAGTTTTCGCCCAATCAAAGAGATTATGGCAAAATCCCCAGAAAACCGCCCTAAAAATTGCTTAGAAAGCGATTTTGGCCACTCTATTTCTACCGCGCCATCCAGTAGCCAAAAAGGTCAAACTGCCGAATTAGCCGTCGCTAACTACCTTAAAACGCAAAATCATCAAATCATCACCCATAATTTCAAGACAAAATCCTACGAAATTGACCTTATCTCCATTAGAGCTGATGCGATTTTCTTCACCGAAGTCAAATATAGTCAAAAAACGCATACCGAAGGTTCGCCCCTCGTTCGTATCACTCCTAAAAAACAGTCCCAAATGCAATTTGCGGCGCAAGCTTTTCTCAGCACACACTCCGAATATCGAAATCTCCAGCCCTTCCTTGCGGTCGCATCCGTCTCTGGGGCTAATTTTCAGGTTTGTAATTGGTTTGTTATTTAGCTCCCCCCTCCTCCTACTATAGACACTAACTAGCTAGGCAGCGGAGGGAGCGAGCGGTAGGATAACCGTTATAATTGTCAGATGGGTTGACACCACTACTATTGAAGACAAATCCATAAGCAACACCACTACTAAAGATAGCAAACGACGACCAATAGCCACTATCCATTCCGGCATTGTAGAAGGCTTTGGCATAACCAGAATAGACTCTCCCGCTGCGCACAAAGTAGCTAGTTTGTGCGCAGCGGGAATCTCCACTTACCTCGCACTAAGCCTCTTCTAAACACTGGGCAGTATGGCCACTTATGGTCATCGTTTACTTTCCCTGGTTACGATTGGGCTTACAATTTTATCTTTGATTATGGTAGTGACAACAGCGTCAAACCGTCTGATGGCAATAGTCGCTACAACGCTTACCCCCTCCGCTGCCTAGCTAGTTAGTGTCTATAGTAGGAGGAGGGGAGGGGGCTCAAAGACATTTCTTCACTTCAGCTGCCAAATAAAATGATCCTAGGACAATCAAGGGTTCCTTCGCCATATTTGCACACTCCAGAGCAACTGGTATGAACCTTCTAAAATCTGCCTCCGCCTGAACCATAACTGCAGTCCCTTCCAACACCTTTGAAAACGCCCGCTCCATCGCTTGAAGATCCGACTTCTTGAAATCGCCTGGACGCGTCAAAAATACTTCCGAAAACAGTCCGCTCTCCGTTAGAATCTTCGCCATCTCTTCAACCTTCTTATCACTTGCACAGCCAAACAACAATTTTCCTGTCATTTTGTCTTGTTTCAGGCGTTGCGCTACAGCTTTAATACTGCGCGGCGTATGTGCCACGTCGATCAATAGGCAAGGAATATCAGGAAATTTCGCTAGATTCTCCAGTCTTTCAAACCGCCCTGGAAGTTGCACTTTTTTGAGAGCAGATTCTGCCTTTTGATGGCCAACACTCCCCAAAACTTTCTCCACTGCCCTTATCGCTGCCTCCTGATCATCAATCAAATAGCCATCATTTCTCCCCAAAAAATCAATTTCTACTCCGAGTTCTTGTGCCTTTTTCACCAACACCATCTCCACCTCATCCTCCTGAAAAACCGAGACTACTGAAACTCCAGCCTTCATAATCCCTGCCTTTTCCTGTGCAATCTCCACCAAACTATTTCCGAGAAAATCCGTATGTTCAAGCTCAATCGGTCCAAACACTACGCATTCTGGATGAATAATGTTCGTTGCGTCGAGCCTTCCACCCAACCCCACCTCGTAAACCACGAAATCCACCTTCGCTTCACGAAAACATAACATACCGAACATTGTCGAAAGTTCAAACCAAGTCACATTTACTCGCTCCAACTTTCCGGCCTCCAAAAGCTCCTCTACACCCGTTTTTAGCTCCCGAAATGCCGCTTCATAAATCGCCCTCGAAAAAGGTCCTGCCCCTGTCCCCACGCGCTCGACGTAATGCGAAACGTGCGGCGAAGCATAAACTCCCGTCGTATAATCTTCCGCACGCAAAATTGCTGCAATATTCGCCGCAATCGTCCCTTTACCTTTCGACCCCGTCACATGGAAACATGGACAAGCCCGTTCTGGATGACCAAACTTTTCTGCCAAAATCTGCATAGTCTTCAATTTGAACATTTCCCAATCAGGCTGTTTTTCAAAGTTTAAGAACTGCTCTAGCCAAGCATTCAACTCCACCAGATCCAAATCAACACGCATAGTCTCTCCTTATCTTATCGGTTCAAAAATGTATGCTGAACTTAGATCATCTCGCCACCCCTAAACATTAAACCGGAATTCCACCACATCCCCATCTTGCATCACATATGTCTTCCCCTCAGTTCTGAGCTTTCCCGCCTCCTTCACGGCTTTTTCACTACCCAATTCTTTCAGGTCATCGTATTTCATGACTTCCGCCGCAATAAATCCACGCTGGAAGTCCGTATGAATCGCACCAGCCGCTTCTGGCGCTGTCGCGCCCTGCTTAATCGTCCAAGCCCGCACTTCTTTCTTGCCTGCCGTGAGAAAGCTCTGTAGTCCCAAAGTCCGATATGCCGCTTTGATCAACTCCGCAAGTGCATCCTCCTCAACTCCATATTCATGTAGAAACGCTTTTCGTTCTTCTGACGTCATTCCCGACATTTCTGCTTCAAGTTTTGCATTCACGAACACCGCCCATGCTGGCGCAACACTTTCCGCTAACTTCTTTTTCAGCCCCTCATCTTTCAGCTCAGCCTCATCCACATTAAACATATAAATTACTGGTTTCTCAGTCAAATAGGGAATCGCCTCTTCGGCAGCATCTTTACCACCCTTTTTCTTCCGCTTCGCTGCAACTTTTTCGCGTGTCTCAAGATCCGCCAATTCTAATTCCGTCTGAATCACTTCAATGTCATGCTTCGGATCCTTTGAACCATCCGCCCGAATCACATCACCGTCCTCAAATACTCGCACCACATGACAAATTACCTGACACTCCCGAATATGTGCGAGAAACTTATTTCCGAGCCCCTCACCCTTCGACGCTCCTTCTACGAGCCCCGCAATATCAACAAACTCCACTGTCGCCGGAACAACCTTTTCCGTATCATACATCTGCGCAAGCGCCTCCAGCCGTTCATCCGGCACCGGCACAATTCCCACATTCGGTTCAATCGTCGCGAACGGATAATTCGCCGCCAGCGCCCCCGCATTCGTCAGCGCATTAAACAACGTCGATTTCCCGACATTCGGCAGTCCTACAATTCCAATCTTCAGATTCATATCTATATTATACTAGATTTCCCCCAAACAACAAACCTCAAAACAATTCGTTTTTGTTCGTTTTATGCTAAAATAAGACTATGCTAGGCATTCTCATTATTATCATTCTCGCGCTCTATCTTGCGTTTCTGTGCCCAATTTTTCGTCACGAAGAAGCCGAAACCCCACGTAGCGCTCGCTATGATATGCAGATGAAAAAACTCTGGAACGCTGCCCAAACTTCCATGCGCGACCACAAACCCCTCCGTGCCGAAAAAGCCCTTTTGACTATCTTGAAATTCGACGAAAAAAACGCCGCCGCTTACAACCGCCTCGGGATTCTTTATGCAAAAGAGCAAAAATTCAACGAAGCCATCGAATGTTTCGAAATTGCCCAATCACTCGATAATAACCCTTCTTCACTTCATAATGTCGGTTTAATTTATCTTGAAACTGGCGCTTTTGAAAAAGCCGTCATGGCTTTCGAACAAGCCATTGGAATCGAAAAAGATGTCCCCGCTCGCTTCATTGCCCTCGCGAAAGCTAGGGAACGCCTCGGTCGCACTAAAGCTGCCATCGAAGCTTTAGAAGAAGCCTATGCGCTCGACCATAGCGTAAACACTTTACGCCAGATCCTCGCACTCTACGAGACTTCTGGTGACACCGAAGCTCTCGCCAGTATCACCGCTCGTATTGAAGCTCAAATCGCCGCTGATGCCGCTGCGAAGCCACGTACTA
>CARTQV010000044.1 GCA_949070545.1 uncultured Candidatus Saccharibacteria bacterium
CCTAAAGCATGCACGCCACCCAGAGCTAGGAGTTTATCTTTATCCTAGCTCCTTGAGTCTTATTTCCTCTTTCTCTTCACCCCATTCTTTCCAATCGAGTCTTTTTACGCCTATTTCAGGGGGAGGGCAAACAAAAAAATGCGCTCCTCATACTCGAGAAGCGCTCACGCCATTACAACCTGCTTAATCCTCTGCCAGCGGTGGCTCATCGTAGTAAATCACCGATCTCAGCTCACAAGAATCCGGAAAATCTACGCGCTCGAGATAATCCAAGCTGATCAACGTAGCCACACCGATAACTTTGCAATCAAATTGCTGACTGAGCAATTTGACCAACGCCCGAGCGGTTCCACCGGTCGCCATCAAATCGTCCACAACCAAAACCCGCGTGCCAGGGGCCAAATCATCCTCGTGCACTTCGAGACGTGCTGTGCCGTATTCGAGCTCGTAGTCGATCCCGATGGTCGCACGGGGCAATTTCCCCGGTTTTCGCGCCGGAATGAAGCCTTTTTTCAGATCACGTCCCATCACCTGCCCCAGCCCAAATCCGCGAGCCTCAGGGGAAACAATTACATCATAATCCTTAGAATCAAACAACTTTTCCATTAGATTATAGAGCATACAACTCGATTCCGTGTCCCGTAAAAGACTGAAGATGTCCAGAAATTGCACTCCCGCTTTCGGGAAATCCGGAACAACCTCGATACGTGATTTGAGGTCATTGATGACCCTTTGTTCTAAATTCGTCAAGTCCATAGAACTCCTTTCTTGCGCCGTCAAGCGACGCCAAAGCAAGATTGTCTAGCTCTTAAGGTGCCGACCTCGACACCAACGCCAAAAAGACGCCTAGCTAGAGGTTTCTATAATATTTTAGCATATCTTGTCAAAAAATACCAAGTTATACTTGACATTTTTAAGCATGTGTGCTATAATGGAAATACGGGCTGTGGAATATGGCCTAGAACCTACAACATTTTCCAAGAAAAGGGGGATTCATATGGAACAATTCAAATTAGTGACACCGGAAAAAATGGAGCGCGAGCTGATCGCAGGATATTTCAACGAGCTTTCAAACGAAGAGGCCGAGGTGCACGGTCAGCTGAACCTGAAGCGTTTTTCGACTAATGGCGGTCAAAGTTATAACTGCGAAGATTGGCTCGAAACTGTTAAGAAAGCGTGCAGGTGGCCAAACACCGACGAGACGGTGCCAACTGAGACGATGTTTCTCGTTCGGGAGTATACGCTGAATTATGGCGCGAAAAATCTCTTGCCAAATGAGCGGATCGTCGGGTTGGTGACAGTGCGGTTGGCATTGAACTATAACCTGTTCAACAGCAACGGACACATCAGCGTGTCGCTGGCACCACACCAGCAGAGCCGACTCAAATCCGAAGAGATCGCGCTTTATCTGACGCTTAATCTCCTCAAAAAGCGTAATATCGCGATTACGCTTGTTACTCCTGAGGTCTCAGGAGTCAGCGAGGAAGCGTGCGTCGAGGTTGGCGGGAAGTTGCTGCATCGGCATTTTGATGATCAGCATGAACGTGAAATAAAGCGTTATGCAATCATGACCGACACCAAGGAGTGCGATGACGACCTCTTCGATTTGGTTGCAGAATGGCCGGAGTAGGAAGCCAATAGCTTCTGCGCAGGACTGATCTCAAAATATCAGAGGTGAATTCCTCAGAGTAAGAGGTCACGCACCTCGAAAAGCATGTATTTTTCGGGTTTGCTAGTTTACAAAATTAGCCATGACCGTTTTCGTCGTGGCTTTTTCATACAAAAGCAGGGATGGGTATTGACATTTTTAAGCATGTGTGCTAATATAGAGATAGTCAGGATAACCTGGAATTAGGGTTAGACTTGGCGTACATTTACAATCAATTCATCTCAGATACAATGTAATATATTTGTATCTGGTTAATTATTATATGTCAATTTTATTATAGATAGGTCGCTGACGCGACCAGCCCCTCTCATATTTTGAATGGGGGTTGGTACGCCCCGAGTAGAAATGGATGAGAGGTTTTTGAAGAAACGAAAACAAATTTATTTTGAAAGGGGGAATTGCTTATGTTTAGAGCAATTTTTATCATTTTAGCTGTCCTGTGCTTTTGCGCAGGAGCTTGGATCATCTATAAGAGCCGGGGCCGGGCAACTGGGGCTGGCGGGGCGTTGTTGACGGCGGACGAAAAGAGAAACCGCTTCGCGTGGGGACTCATCGTCATTGTGATCGGTGCATTCTTCGTGGTGGGGGCAATTATCGCAAATGCTTTCACAGGAGAAACCGACGACAGCAAGGGCGGTTCTTCGGAACCGCAGGCAACGTCAACGGCGAAACTGGGCAGTGACGGAGACGAAGATAAGGATAGTATTGACCTCAACGAGGCAGCGATGCCGGAGGTCAATTTGACACAGGCAGAGCTGGACAAGATGTTTGGCGATTACGACCGCTATCTTCTGCACGGTTCCATGCCGGAATCTACGCAGTTAAAGATCTTCCTAACTTCGGTAACGAAGAAGGGCAAGATCAATCAGAAGCAGGCCTTCTCAGGAAGCGTCACGACGCCGCTTTGGGCAGACACGGACGAAATCGAGGAGGGGCTCGGATATGTTCGGAGAGACAGCACTTCCGACAATCCGCTGACAGTCGGCAGTCTGAACGTCGACCCGAAGGGGACGATGGGCAAAAACTTACAGGAAGCACTAAAGAAGCAGGCTGCGGTCTGGATGCGTGAGTTTTTAAAGGATATCGAGAACGCGGAGACCGCAGACGAAGCGCAGAGAATTATGCGCACAAGGTTGTATAATCAGATTCTTCGGAATCCAGTCTACGGAGATATGTTCGTGCAGTGGCTGGCAAATGAGCCGCTCGCTACAAAAAACAACCCGTGGCTGACCGACTTCAAGGAACTGCTGGACGATGCTTATGTGTCCGATAAGGGTATTACAAGCTTTGTGCAGTTTGACCCTAATCATCTGGGAGATGATAAGTATTCCTGGGTGAAACTAACTGACGAATACTGGTATAACGCAGACAAAGTTTGCGTTCTGCTGGATAATTTCATCGGGGTGGGTCTGAAAGACGGCCTGAAGTCGAAGAAAAATTGGTGGCTACCGATGCAGGCGGATGCTAATCATATGCGGACGGAGCTGGCTAAGGCCCAGGAAAAACGCGAAGTTTTTGTCCTGGAATATAGAGACAAGAGTGGAAGGGTGCTCCTTAAAATCGGGGTCAACTTCTGGGATATGCGTCTCGAAGTATTCCCTGTCAAGGTGAAAATCAAGACACCAGAAAAAACACCGGCACCTGTCGTAACACCGAGACCGACGGATCCGCCGTCAGTCACACCGCCGCCACCAAGTACGCCGAAAGGTAAGCTCGTGGTCCATTATAAATATAAAAATGGGCCGCAGAAAGGCAAAACGGCGGCGAAGGACAGGAGTGCGACGAAATATGTCGGTCAGATTGCGGAGATCAGTTCTCCGACGATCAAAGGCTATACGGTGGATAAGGCGGTTGTGTCCGCGAAGATTAAAAAGGGCACAATTTACAGAACGGTCTGGTATAGTAAAAACGGCAAGACGCCGAAGTATAACCTGACGATAAAATACGTCTTTGCTGATGGGAGCGGATCCGCCGCCCCAACGTACAGCAAGGCCGGCTTGAAAGCTGGCACAAAGTACAGCGTCAAGTCGCCGGCGGTGGCCGAACACAAGCCGGACAAAGCGGTAGTGTCAGGTACTATGCCGAGCCATGATGTGACAATCACGGTAAAGTATAGTAAGAAGCCTAAGGATACGCCGACGCCAAGTCCGAAACCGACGCCAAAGCCGTCGAAAAAACCTCCAAAGGATCCGAAGGAGGATCCTGTTCAAAACAGCAAAGCCCCAACGGGCGGAGGCGACAATAAACCTGGTAATGGTGACGGTGACCATCAGCCGGTAAAGCCATCAGCGAAACCTCAGATGACATCGAAGCCAACGAAGAAGCCAGTTGAGTCGAATGACGAAAATGGCACGACGCATGGCGGAAATCCGTCGTCAACTGGTAATATCACCAACGGCGGCAAGGACGATACAGTCAATGGCGGGCAAGGTTCGGTCGGTAACGAGACGAACAATGACGCCCTTGACGATGATTTCTAGATAAATTGACATATATTGTGGCCACCAGGGCCACAGTGACTTCGAGTCACAAAACGTACCTTATGGTGGGGACGTAGTTTGTCCCCACCTATTCCAAGATTTAGGAAAATTGTGTTTGAGATGATTTGGTTGTAATTCTGCTACCAGCTCCGAAAAGCTGGTAGTTTTCATAACAATGACTAACTCCTTGGCACTGGAGCTATTTTTCGATGCCTGGGACTGGGAAGTTCAGGGCTAGTTCCCTAACTTCGGCACGAATCGCGTCTAGCTCCGCCACGTGACCGCCGAGACCGTCTTCATCGCCCGCCGCAACGCAAATATCCAAAACTTGTTTCATCCAACCGGCAAGTTTCAGCATTTCTTCGGCACCAAGATCGCGCGTTGTCATCGCCGGAGTGCCGAGACGAACACCCGACGGACGGAAAGCACCACCCTTGTCACTCGGGAGAGCATTGGCGTTCAAGGTCAATCCAACTCGGTCGAGTGCGATTTCATAGAACTTTCCGTCGATGCCATAGCTATCTTTCACGTCGATCAGAATTAAGTGGTTCTCTGTCCCGCCACCCTGGAGTTTGAAACCGAGGCGTTGCAGTTCAGTAGCGAGAACCTGCGCGTTCTCGACGACACTTCTTGCGTAATCCGCGAATTCGGGTTGCAAATCTTCCTCAAAAGCAACCGCCTTCGCCGCGATGATATGTTCAAGTGGACCGCCCTGTGTCCCTGGAAAGACGGCGCGATCGATCAAAGTCGGAATGTTTTCGAGAGTGTGCTCGGGCTTTCTCAACGGGCTACTGACTTTTCCCATACTCACAATCAAACCACCGCGCGGACCACGCAGAGTTTTATGCGTAGTCGTGGTCATAACCTGGAAACCGTGCTCAAGTGGGTTCGGATGCACGCCACCAGCGATCAGGCCCGCGACATGCGCCATATCCGCCATCAAAAGAATCTCGTGACCCGCTTCCCTGCTCACCTCGTCGGCGATTTTCTGCACGCGGTCGAAATCCGGGATTTTCATGAAAGCAGAAAAACCGACCAGGATGATTTTTGGGTGGTGTTCCTTCGCGAGACGTTCCATCTCATCGTAATCAATGTCGCCTTCTTTTGTCACGCCATAACCAACGAAATTGTAGATTTTCGCGCTACGGGTTACGGGCGAACCATGAGTCAAATGCCCACCAGCCGGCAAAGACATTGCGAGAATAGTGTCGCCAGGCTCGCACCAAGAGAAATAGACAGCTTCGTTCGCGTTCGCACCGGAATGAGGCTGGACGTTCGCGTGATCAGCGTGAAAAAGCTCTTTTGCACGCTCAATTGCGAGAGTTTCGATCGGATCAATGTTTTCCTGCCCACCATAATAACGCTTCCCAGGGTAGCCTTCGCTGTATTTGTTGGTCAAAATCGAGCCCATCGCTTTCAAAACGTTCGCCGAAACGTAATTTTCACTCGGGATCAGCTCCAAACCTTCACTTTGACGCTTTTTTTCTGCATCAATTAATTCAAAAATTGGATCTTGCTTTGCCATTTTACCTCCTAAGTTGATAATAGTTATCCAATACTGAAACTACACCATACCTCTTCTCCACTTTTCTCTATTGTAACATAGGAGACTGTGACGACGAGAACAATTTTCTATTGACTTTTTCGACGAAGTGTGCTATAATGGAGGGATAGCCCTAAGTTTCTGGGCAAAATATCGGGAGGTGGTTCTTTGGGAGTTTTCACTTTTTTGGCGAATTTTTTCGCACGCTTTTCCGTCGGGAGATGGAACAAGAACAGGATTTTACGAAAGATATGTCGCAAAGTCTATCGTGGCATGGGGAGTCTATATGTTATTTGTCGCCGTTGGCGATATCGGGGCCAAGAATTACCTGAGGGGACGATTATGAACACCTATCCTTGGCCGTATCGTGATCCGCGCTTCGCACCTTGGGAGGAAGATGATCGAACGGAAAGCTATACGTTGATTACCGATCCGGCGAATTTTGTGATTCGAAGAAGCACGAGCTATATTGCTTGGAAAATCTTCGAACTAACGGGCAAGTGGCCACTCGAACGTGGAGATCGTAGCAGAACATTCCATGCGAAATATTGGCAGGAGTTCTTGCGATTGAATGGCTATACGGAGAGCGTGGAACAGCCAGAACGCGGGCACCATTATGTCGGAATATGTCCAGAAGAAGGCGAATTCGGGCAATTGTTTTGGCTCGAGGATGTCAACGCAGAAAAAGGCGTCCCGCTCTATACGGTGTCGACGTATGTCAATTTTCATTATCGTGCCGATTTCAATTACGAAGCACGAGGAGTAACTTGGGTGAAAATTCGCTAAATACGGGAAGCGACTGGTAACGGTCGCTTTTTCAGCTGATTCTTCCTCCTACTATAGACACTAACTAGCTAGGCAGCGGAGGGGGTAGATATTA
>CARTQV010000045.1 GCA_949070545.1 uncultured Candidatus Saccharibacteria bacterium
CATAAGAAAGGGAATTATGTTAGACGAAAAAATCTTGAAACAACTCGAAGTGGCCGATATTGAGCGTGCAAAGGCTTATGCAAACGACCTTGAACGAGGTCTGAAAATCGTGCGCACTTATCCGCAAGGCGTGACGATTTTTGGTTCGGCAAGATTATCGCAGGATAGTAAGTACTGCAAAAAGGCGCGCGAACTTGGGCAACTTTTGGCGCAAAATGGCCATGCTGTGATCACGGGGGGCGGCCCTGGGATTATGGAAGCCGCGAATCAGGGTGCATTCGAATATGGTGGAAGGAGTATCGGCTTAAATATCACCTTAAGTCACGAGCAATTTCCGAATCCGTATCTGACTGATACGCTGCAGTTTCAATATTTCTTTGCCCGTAAGGTTATGCTTGCGATGTCGGCGAAAGTCTACGTTATGTTTCCTGGTGGTCTTGGGACATTGGACGAACTTTCGGAGATTATCATCCTCATGCAAGAGGGTAAAATGCCAAAAATGCCAGTTTTCTTCTTTGGCAAGAGCTTTTGGCGTCCACTGACGAAGTTCATCGAGGGGAAAATGTTGCCACTCGGGCTAGTTTCGAAGAACGACTTGAAGATTTACAAGCTGACCGACGATGTAAACGAAATCGTCAAAGCTGCGAACAAAATCGGCCATCCCCCAATCAAAACGAATTATTATGACGGTTTCTCGAGTGCTTCAGGGATTCAGGAGCTGGATGAAAAGGACAAGCTGATAAAGTAGCCGAAATCCAGTTGATATGCAATTGGGCCCGCCGTCTGGCGAGCCCATAGAAAGGAGGAATACCTAGCGAGGCTAGGCGCCTTAGTGAGAAACAATGCAAGCCGCAGTCCCGCGGTCCTACGACCTAATACGACAAACTAACCATTCTAGCTTTAACCTCGTCGTCCTTGGTCAATTTCAGATCCATCCGTCCGTGTGTCATCCGACATTCACAAACCGCCGGTTTCTTCCGTGGCTCCGTGCGTGGCTCCGTAAAAACTAACCCAATATCACTCGGATCTGTGACTACAACATGGGTAAGTATGACGTTCTCCCAGTCCACATAGCTAAGCTCAATTTTCCCCAGCCGAATCGTCACTTCCCACAGAAGCCATTTTTTAGTTTCATCAGTCTTGTTTTCCTCAAGTATGTCATGAAAAGCCTCTTGGAACTCTTCTGGTATGCTTGTGTCATCTCTGACGGCATCGCGCAAAGATTGGTTTCTGGACCCAGGCCGCTGATGCATTTTGATGCCTTGCACGCGCGTGTGGTCAATCGCTGCCACATTCGGGTCTCCTGCCGTCATTTTTACAACATGTTCTAATGAATCCATATACGCCTCCAATCAAGGTGCAAAACTTCGAGTTTCTGCTACTATCATAACAAGTAATGTCCAGTTTGCAAACCGTTTATGTGTCTAATCGTGACAGCTCCCAGAGTGCAATCGCCGCTGCAATCGAGACGTTGAATGATTCTTTCTGTCCCCGCATCGGGATTTCTAGGAAATAATCACAATATTTCCGCACATCCTGGGGGATTCCTTCAACTTCCTCCCCGAGAATTAGCACGATTTCTGCTGCTTTAGATAATTTCGCTAAATTATCTCCCAATAAAATCTTTTTTGTCTCCTCCGTGGGGCTCAAATTATTTTCCAATCCTACGATCACCGCGCCTTCTTCGCGTTTTTTCTCTAGCCAGTTTGGAAGACCTTCGACTTTTTCCTGGGGGACCATCCGTTCCGCTCCTAGCGCCGACTTCGCGATTTGATGATCTAGCTTTGCGCGTAAATGTGGCAACAAGTCCTTGTCATCATAACTCGGTGTCCAACCAGAAGTAATAACGGAAGTAATCCCGAGCCCTTCCGCCGTCCTTAGAATCGCCCCGACGTTATAAGTCGAGCGAATATTGTGTAACACCAAGTTGATTTTCATATTTAGATTATATCACCCTCCTCCTACTATAGACACTAACTAGCTAGGCAGCGGAGGGAGAAGGCTAGATAACGAGCAAAACTACCCGAGACATTGACGAAGTTGCTATGACTAAAGTTAAGATAACGTGCATAATTAACTGAGCTACTCGGGCCAGTATATTGAAGATACCCCGTTCTTGACCAATAGTAACCATCCTGACCAGAGTCGTTCAAAGGTTTAGGGTTGATAGAATAGACTCTCCCGCTGCGCACAGGAGTATTCTTTTCAGTCATATATTAATTTCTTGGAGGATCCGGAGGCTCGGCCGAGGACGAGCGGCGCGACCCTGCAACGGCAGGCGTCGCGAACGCGCCTCCAAGAAATTAATAGATGACGAGAGGAGCTCCTGTACATAGCAATGTAAAACTAGCTATTTTGTGCGCAGCGGGAGGCTACTCCTTACTATTATGAAGCCACTTGGCATTTCTGGGCAAGACAGCAATTACTGGAGTTCTACTACCAGCTCTGGAGTTGCATACGATTTCTTTTTTGGAGATGAACTGCTCTATACGGATAATGTGGCTAACCATTATTACGGCTACTCCCTCCGCTGCCTAGCTAGTTAGTGTCTATAGTAGGAGGGGAAAGACAAAAATAGCCCACACCGAAATGCGGGCTACTATTATCATTGGCAATGAACATATTTACGCCTCCGTCAGACTTGTATCCATGTCCAGCGTTGCGGACCACAGAATCTTCAAGCATCCAATCATCGCACTATCCTCCAGATAGCGATCAACTTGCTTGCAACTTTCAGACATCTCCTGCATCAGCGGATACGCTTTATTATCAAGTATAGGCAAGCTAAGCATCTCGCTCGTCCATGCCGCTATTTCAAAAACTGGATCCTTGAACTTGCGACTATCGAAATCAATTCCGAGATACTGTGATGGGCTAAAATTCGCGTCCACATGCATGCGTTTGTGATAGGCGCTATCAAGCAACTTATGAATCGTTGTTCTAGCATTTGCGCTTATCTCCTTCAGCTTAGCGCGGTGTCGGCAGCGACCGTTCAATGAGCCACGAATTAATTCCACCTGTACGTTGTAATCTGCTGCATCTAACAGGACAGAGTTCTTGCTATTTGAAGACACGTCAACCATCGTTGAGATGGCGTTTAGCTCCTCGATCTGAGCCTCCAAGGCCTCCAACTGATTATAAAACTCCATCGTTGCTCTTACCAACTGAATGATCATCGTAGCAATATTCCACTGCGCAGTCATCATTGTTAAAGATGTGCCATCATTGCAATTTTCGACAATCAACCTGTAACGCTGAACTTCATTCAGCGTTAGCTCGTCGTGCTGTTCAATGTCTCCGGAGTTTTTCAGTTGATCCAAACGTGTCAACAGATGGTCCCTCAAATCTAGTGAGGCTGCCCACGGATACGTTTCCACGATGTCTTCCGCGCGGCCCTCCGTGAAGCAAAATTCATCCGACAGATAGAACATCGCGTCCAAATACCGCAGGATCGTTGGCCGACTACCATCCATTACCAATGCTTTTAAATAACTACTTGCCATATTTCCCCCTTTCACCCCGTTGGCAATTCCGAGGTTTTTTCTGGTCTAGACCAGATGATTACTTAAGTTCATGAATGCCTTAAGTAATGTTTTTAGTCATTTATGGGCAAAAACGAACCCATACCCCCATTGTATCACACTTTTCGGAAAAAGTCAATATGAACAGAGAAGAAAAATGTGTTAGAATATAAACATGGATAGATATGACCCCCTGAAAATTGAACAAAAATGGCAAAAAATTTGGGCTGAGACTGAAGCCTTCAAGGCTGGCCCGATTGACGAAAAGAAACCGAAGAAATATCTCGCCGAGATGTTCCCCTATCCATCGGGAGCAGGGCTTCACGTCGGGCATGTGCGCAATTTCACAATTGTTGACGTTTTGACCCGTTTCTACACTCAGCAGGAAATGAACGTCCTACGTCCTTTCGGTTATGACACCTTCGGACTTCCGGCCGAAAATTATGCGATCAAAACCGGTATCTCTCCCCAAAAAGCGACCGAAACGAATATCAACAACTTCCGTAAACAGGCGCAGAAGTTGGGATATGCAATCGACTGGAGTCGCGAAATCAACACTAGCGATCCAGAATATTATAAATGGACACAGTGGTGTTTTTTGAAGCTTTATGAGAAGGGCCTAGCTTATCAAAAAGAGAGCTATCAGTGGTGGTGTCCAGTTGACAAAACCGTATTGGCGAACGAGCAGGTCGAAAACGGCAAATGTTGGCGTTGTGGCCACGAAGTCGAAAAGAAGAAAATGAAGCAGTGGTTCTTCAAAATTACTGAGTATGCTGATGAACTACTTGAGGGGATTGACTCGCTTGACTGGCCTGAAAAAATTAAGATTATGCAGAAAAACTGGATCGGTCGCTCTGAAGGTGCCGAGATTGGCTTTGAAGTGGTAAAGACTACAGGTGATAACGGGCTAATCACTGTTTTCACCACTCGTCCCGATACGATTTTCGGTGCTACCTTCTTGGTTCTGGCGCCAGAACATCCAATGATTAAGAATCTAGTAAATGACGATACGCGTGAAAAAGTCGAAAGTTATTGCGCTGAAGCTCTGAAAAAATCCGAAATCGAACGCCAAGAAAACAAAGAGAAAACTGGCGTCTTTACTGGCAGCTATGCTATCAACCCAGCCACTGGCGCAAAAATGCCAATTTGGGTTGCAGATTACGTCTTAATGGGCTACGGTACTGGCGCAATTATGGCTGTACCTGCGCATGACGAACGTGATTTCGAGTTCGCCGAGAAATTCAATTTGCCAGTAATCGAAGTTGTGGAAAAGCCTGAAAATAGTGATGATGTCAAGAGATGTTACCACGGCGAAGGCGAGCTGGTCAATTCAGGGCAGTTCAACGGCACGCGTAGCGAAGATGCCCGCGAGCAAATTGTCGCTTGGTTAGAAGAGCGCGGTGTCGGAAAGCAGAAAGTGACCTACCGCATGCGTGATTGGCTGATTTCTCGCCAACGCTATTGGGGCTGTCCAATTCCCGTGGCCTATGATAAAGACGGCAATGTCCATCCGATCCCTGAGGATCAGTTACCAGTCATGCACCCCGCAGTGGAAGATTATCAGCCCGATGATAGCGGTCGTTCTCCGCTCGCGAAGGCCGAAGATTGGCTAAAGGTAGTGATTGATGGTGAGGAAATGACCCGGGAGACTGATACGCTTGATGGATATGCTTGCTCGAGCTGGTATTTGTGGCGTTATGTTAGCCCGCACGATACCGAGGCGGCTTGGGACCCTGAAGCGATCCGTTATTGGGCGCCGACTGACATTTATTGTGGCGGCGATCATGCGGTAGCGCATCTGCTTTATGTGCGGTTCTGGTGCAAGTTTTTCGCCGATTTGGGTTATTTGCCCTTCCGTGAACCAGTGAAAAAGTTACTTTATAACGGTTATATCAACGCCCCTGATGGCAAAAAGATGTCGAAAAGCAAGGGAAATGTCATCGACCCACTCGAAGTGATTGAAAGTGGTTATGGCGCCGATACACTAAGGACTTATGAGATGTTCATCGGACCCTACGACCAAGATGCGGCTTGGAACACCGAAGCAATCGGTGGGGTTTATCGGTTTTTGAATAGATGTTGGACGTTATGTTTTGACGGGATTACGGATAGTGATGAGTCTGAACTTAGTGCTGACGTTTCGAGAAAATCCGGAGGGGCACTGTCTTCAGCGACCGTTCCGCAGGCTACGGCCGAGGAAGAGGCGGCTCGCGCCCGTAACGACGGGACGCGAGCACGCCGTGTCGGCGAAGGCAGTGGACCTTCGGAGAGATCATCACAACAAGACTTGCGCCAAGCTTTGGTCTTGCGCCACAGAACCATCAAGAAAGTCACCGAAGACATCCATCGTTGCAGCTTCAATACCGCCGTCGCCGCTTTGATGGAATACGTGAATGAGTTATATAAGACCGGTGCAGAAATTGAGGATATTATAACCCTCGCGAAATTGCTAAAGCCATTCGCCCCGCACCTCGCTTCCGAGATGTTGGAAAAGCTGGACGTGGACGATGTCTGGCCGACTTGGGATGAACAAAATCTCGTCGAAGATGAAGTCGAAGTCGTCGTGCAGGTGAATGGGAAGTTGCGCGGTCGTGTGCGAGCTAGCGCGGAAGTGTTGAACGATGAGGAGAAACTGAAAGAATTGGCATTAGCTGAGGAGAATGTCCAGCGGTTTATCGCGGGAAAGCCCGTCCGCAAGGTAATCGTGCCAAAAGGCGCGAAGTTGGTCAATATCGTCGTATAAC
>CARTQV010000046.1 GCA_949070545.1 uncultured Candidatus Saccharibacteria bacterium
TTTAGCCTTTCCCCTCCGCTGCCTAGCTAGTTAGTGTCTATAGTAGGAGGAGGGGGAAGGCAATGCAAATCATCTGGCACAAACATAAACTTTTTCAAAAAATAGATTTATATTTGTGCCATAAGATGTTATAATAAAGTCAGATGAAGCTACAAACATCAACTCATCTATTATCCATTTGTTTTTAATTTGAGAGGAGGAGATTATAATGAGCACTCTTCAAAATACAATCTCTATGATAAAGACCCTACCAGAAGCAGATTTACTGAAAATTCAGGATTTTACAAAAAAGCTCTCCAAGCGCCACGAATCCGAATCCATAGATGAGGCAGTCGCTAAGTTTTTGGGTCCAAAATCGCGAGAGGACTTTATGGAAGATATTGAAACAGCAGAGAAACAATATGCTGCCGGAAAATACAGTAGCGCAGAAGAGGTGTTTAATGAGCTGGAACAACGATACGGATTTTAAGGTCATATTCACAGATGGCGCTAAAAAGCATTTGAATAACATTATTGATTATCTTTTCTCTGAATTAGATAATGCACAGGCTGCCTGCAATGTAGAACAGGATATGAAAGAAACGACTCGGATGCTTTCTCATGTAGCAGGCAGCCTTAAGCTATGCGATAATCCCAAACTAAACGCTCTCGGATACAGAACAATTCATACGCCATCAGTATTTTATACTTTACAAGATCATAGCTGGTATAGTTCGTATAGATGGCGTTTACCATGATTTGCAGAATTATGAGGATCTCTTTCGATAGCTCCTCCTACTATAGACACTAACTAGCTAGGCAGCGGAGGGAGAAACCAGTAAAAGGAAGGTCTTCGGGACCTGCTGTATTGCCAGAAGCAGACGGATAGACATTTTTATAGCTGAAGGCAAAATAGTTAACTGGACTATAAATAGGCTTATGCGATGACCAATAACGCCCATCCTGCCCAGAAGTTGATATTGGTGTCTGTTTAAGGCTTGGAGTTAGAAAATAATAGTTGATCCTCCCGCTGCGCACAAAGTAAAGGATAATCTATCATTTCTTAAACTAATTTTAGTCTTTTTGCTGGGTGGCGTGCATGCTTTAGGAATAGACGCTAATTATCTTTGGGCTGGCGCGGGTCGGATTTCGCCGTAGGCGAATGACGAGAGCGCCACCCGCGTATATTCCTGAAGCATCACACTAAAACCCAGCAAAAGTGAACAAAAACGCACCTCCATAACCCAACCTCTCCACAGAGGTTGGCGGAAGCGAGAGGATTCGAACCTCCGAGACATTTCTGCCCACACGATTTCGAGTCGTGCGCCTTCAACCAC
This sequence comes from uncultured Candidatus Saccharibacteria bacterium, assembly GCA_949070545.1. GTDB lineage: Bacteria > Patescibacteriota > Saccharimonadia > Saccharimonadales > Saccharimonadaceae > Nanosyncoccus. The sequence continues at coordinate 1,317 of CARTQV010000046.1, forward strand.
TCGGCCACGCTTCCATCCCCAATTATACCACATTAAAGGCTAACTCTCGCCTCTCTTTCTCAAATATTCTCTTATAATGGGCATCCGACTAAGATAATGTCTCCACATCCCTTGATAACGCCCCTTCACGTCTTCCTTATCACCATATCCGTCCACTTGACTTGCGTATTCATAGAGCGGTGTCACCATGTCACCTCCCCGCATCCACTCTTGCCTAAGCCCCGTCGACGTAATCGGAGAATTAACCTCAATACCACCTACATAACTCCGACCATAACTATCCATGCAAAATAGCCAATTTTTCCGACCATCTCGCGATCGAAACACTTCCGTCTGCGTCATTCCTACAAGCGCTGAACTCGATTCATATCGTGCCTCAATTTCCTCAAAATTTGGACTATTCTCATAGCTCGTCACAACCGCTTCTGGTCGCCGTTTCGACTGACCAATCACACCCAACTCCGTATTTTGTGGCACTGCTGCCACTTCCCGATAATAATCGCCACGCATCTGTCCCGTTTCTAAACATCGCCGGTATTCATCCTTCGAGTCGTATACTTTTGCTGTTCCCGCAAACAAGAAATACGGATTCATATTCAAAGAATCTTGCGATCGCCGGCCAGCGTTAGCCTCAATCGTCGCTAGCGATTCTTGCAATTCATATGGTAAAGTTAGTGATTCTTCACCACGCCCTTTACCATACCATTTAAGTGACCCCCCCCCCCATCAGCATCTTTAACATAATCTGGCAAATAACGCCAGACTCCCTGCGAGTTACTTCGATAATACGAGCGCACTTTCACTCCAGCTTCTGTCGGCACATACGCCTCCACCGCCAACCGACCACTTGGTAATTCAAAAATATCCGACAACGCAATCTCGCGCCCTTCCACATTGGTCACATAATTCGGGCCCAGCCCCGCCGCCTCCAAAATCGTCGGCGACAACTGATAACTGCACCCATCTTGTTGCCACGGATCCCCATCCACTTTTGCATTCCAAAGCAACTCTCTTTTCCGCTCCGCCCCCAATCGATAAGTCTCCTGTCGCGGCACTAACCTCTCTGTTGAAGTCTCCGAATTTTTTGACGCCATTGCTTCATTTTTCAGCTCCTCGAACGCTTGATAATATTCAAATCTCTTCCCATATAAATTATGCTCTAAGTCGTCCATCGCTTTTTCATAGCGTTCATAAGTCTCCCGATCCACCCAAGTTTTGACGTGATTCAACACTTCTTCCCGTTTCTGTGCAAACCCGACCGGCGTCCGCTGGTCCACCCCTGGAGCTCGATAATTAATCAAATTCGCCACCGCTCGCGAACCAAAATCATCATCTTGTTCTCGCAAATCATCTCCCGTCGCTATCGACAACAACGATAACTGTGTTGGATCTTGCGCTATTTTATAAAAAATCTCGCTCGCTCCCATTCCGCGCTCTGGCCGATCAATCGGTCCTCTGAGTTTTAGAAGCATTGCTTCTTCGTCTTTTTCTGTAATTTTTCCACGCTCAATCTCGCGCACAAAGCCTACCCGTGTCTCTTCATCAACCCCTACATCTCTTGCCACCAAATACTGATCATCATTTCCGTTCAGAAAATAACCAATTATCTTTCGTTGCTGTCTTTCTCTCGATAGTTGTGCCCGTCCTGCTTGTTCTTGTTCCTGTCGGACTTCATCCGCCATTTTTTCCCACTCATTCCGAGTATCCCCTGCTAAGGTTTCTGTTCCTCTCTCTTCACCCCCATTCCTACTACGCCTCCAGAATCCCATCCTCTCTCCTTACTAAACTTAATCTCGTTGCGCAACATAGTCCTGGATTAACGGCACATTGCTCAAATAATTGTTCCACATGCATTGCTTCGCCCCCTTTGTGTCGTCTCGATCACCATAAATCCCTGCCTTCGTCGAATATTCATACAGTGGCGTCACAAGATCTCCCATCGCCGTCCAATCTCGCCTCAGCCCTAACGAAGTTAATGGCGAAATCGCCTCCACATGCATCACCCAGGTCCGTTTCTTACTATCATTCCCAAACCACCAAATCAACTGTCCATCGTGCGAGCTAAATCCTTCCACCTTAGTCACGCCCGCATCAACCGTATTCGTCGTGAACTTCGCCCGCATTTGTCCAAAATCAGGCGCCCGCCGATAGTCAATCCCCAGCGTATATGGCGCTTTTTTCCGCCTCCGTTCTACCGTCGAAAAATCATGATTAATCGCTTCTCGCGAAACTTCACGATAGAAATCTCCACGCGCCTTCCCCTGCGCAAATAGCCCCTGGTATTCTTGCATCGACGCGTATGCCTGCGCCGTCCCGTTGAACAAAAAATTCGCTCGTTTCACTTCCATCACACCAAATTTCTTCTCAATCTGCATTAACGCCGTCTGCAACTCAAACGGCAAAATCACCGACTCCTGGCTCCAGCCTTTGTTATATCCCACTTTATCTACCCGATTCACCACATAATCCGGCAAATAACACCATAATCCCAGCGTGTTATCCAAGTAATAACTTCTCACTTTGTAACTCCGCCCTTCTGGCACATACGCAATCACGCCAATTCTCCCTTCGTCCACCCGAAATAACCTCGAAAGGCAAATTTTCGTGTTCGCAACCTTCACCTCATACATCGGGCTCAGCTTCGCCTCCGCGAGATCATGTGTCCCAAGATATTCTTTCTCTCCATCACCTCGCCATGCGTCCCCGTCAATCACCGCACGCCCTAACATCTCTCCACTCCATTCCGACATAATCCGCGTCCACTTTTCGCGCGTTTCCCGCACCGGCATTTTCTCGTTTCTCACCTTTTGAACATTCACTTCCGCCCCCATCCCAGCCTTCACTTCACCAGTTTTCGCTTCTTTCCGCAATTTCTCAAACTGACGATGATATTCAAACCTCTCCCCATACAGAATCCGTTCCAGCTCTTTCAGTGACTGTACATAACATTGATAAACCTGTTCCTTCGCCTTCCCCCGAATCCCATTCAAAAAGTATCGTTTCAACTTCGCAAACCCCACCGGAGTCCTATAATCCACTCCATTCGCCTGCACCGTCCCAAGCAACCGATAAAGCGCCTCTTGATCAACTTTTTGCCAATTCTTCAAATTATAACCCGCCGCCACCGCAATGATCTGCACTTGCCGTGGGTCCGCACTAATCTGAGCAAACATTTTCTCTGCTCCAACTTCTGGATCATTAAGCGCATCATCAATCATCAACAGGAAATTCGCCTCATCTAGTTTTGTAATCTCATCTCGTTTCAACTTCTCGAGAAACTCTGCTCGCTGTTTCGCCGTTACTCCTGGATCTTCCGTCTCGAGCGTCATCCGCCGAAGTTCCTGCAACCGCTTTCGTTTCAAATCCCTGAGCCCCCTCGAACCCAGACCAACAATTTCTTCTGGTGTCACCAAACTCTTCGCATCAATACTAAAAAACGCAATAATCTTGTTCTGTTGCGCAAGCGCCTTTTTCTTCTCCGCGTCGAGCGGTATTTTTGTCTGGACATCCTCCGTCTTCTCCATCCACGGCAAATCTGTCGCATCAAGCATCACCGCCCCCGCCTCTGGCATATGCGTATCACGCATTCCGTCAATACTCCGCGTACCCGTCTTCTCTATCTTCAACCTCCCAAACATACATATATTATATCATGTTTTTATCCTAATTCTGAGAATAAAATCAAGCTAGTTTGCTTCCTAATAAGTAAAGCATGGCTCCAAAGAAAATTTGTGAATAAAAAAGAGCTATTTTTGAATTTGAGGAGTTGAAACACGTCGCTAAGACGAGCAAAACTCCAAAAAACAAAAAGAGCCTTTTTTTAACTCAAATTTGGTATGCCCGACAGGATTCGAACCTACGACCTTTGGCTCCGCAAGCCAACGCTCTATCCAACTGAGCTACGGGCACAAATGTGGATATTTTCGCGCGTGTTCGAAAACACCTAGCTACCGACATCCACCTAGTTGAAAAAGAGCATTGCGAATCTCGCAACACTTATATTGTATCACAAAATCTTTTGTGATACAATGGTAGTATTATGGAAGGTAACACAAATTCTGCAGCGAAACGCAAACGTTTCAATCTCGAACGCACAAAAGTCAAACTTTTAGCCGCTTATTATGGTCATCCCGCTCGTGATTTACGCCTGATTTGTATTACTGGTACGACTGGGAAATCTATCGTTGCGCACTATGTCCATGAAATCCTCCGTGCCGCGAGCCAGCCAGTCGCAATTCTCGCCTCTGATAATGAAATCAAGGCTTCCGTCCTTCACAAATTCTTGAATGATGCCTGGAAAGCAAAAGCAACTTATGCCATCATCACCACACCAGCCGCCGCCCTTAGCAAAGAAACTTTCCATGGTCTTCCGATTTATGTTGCAGCTTTGACCGATTTTATTCCTGCCGGGTTGAACGATGTTGATTTGAACTCCTACCTTGGCGCGAAGTCAACTTTGTTCCATATGAACCCTGATGTCGTCGTCCTGAATCGCGACGACCTCCACTATCCAGATTTCGCCAACTTCCGCGGCAAAAACGAAACAATTACTTATGGAGCTTCATCCGATTCGAATTTACGCATTGATTATTCCAAACTTTATAAGAAAGGCGCCGAAGCCAGCCTCAGTGTCGGAACCAGCGTCTATACTGTCGCAAGCTTCTTGACTGGAGAACCAGTGATTTCTTATATGGCTTGTGCGGCAGCGATTGCTACGGCGCTGAATATCTCGCCCGACACTATTGCTGAGGGAATTGCGAATTACGAGCCCCAGCCACAAACTTCTCCCGAAGCTCCAAAGGCTTAATTTTGCGAAAAAGCTCTTGCTTTTCAATTTTTGTGCTACAATAGAATTGTCTTACTTACATAGCGACCAGTTTTTGGTAGTAATTTAAGCCATTGATACCTATCTCATAGCTATTAT
>CARTQV010000047.1 GCA_949070545.1 uncultured Candidatus Saccharibacteria bacterium
TAGACGTTTCAACTGAATGTCGACTGCTTCCATTGCAACGATAGTTGGTTCAAGTTCAGCAAAATGCCCGACCATGTCCCCGCCTGGATAGTTTATGCGCACAAACTGATAATTCTCTAGCTCATCGAGCACAACATCAGTGATTTCCGCCGACTTCATCCAAGGACGGGTATTAAAGGGTTCCGTGTACGACTCAATCTCGATTTGTTTCTCGTAGGGAGCTTTTTTGTAACTATTACCGTTAAAATAATATGTAACGTGACCAAACTTCACGGTTTCGGAAATAGCGAGTTCTGTGATACGATTTTGGCCGAGAAAAACATTTAGCGGTGATTCGATTTTTACTGGAGGGACGAGAATATGTTCAGGGATATGTCGGTCCGCGTCATATTCGGTCAGACCAGCGAAATAAATCTCGGGCATTTTCCCGCGATCGAACTTGTCAAAATCTTTCGCGGTGAAGGCAGTGGCGATTTCAACAGCACGATCAGCACGAAAATCATAGTAAATAAATGCGTCGCCATCTTCGACTTTTCCGATTGGACGCCCACCTTGACCGAGCTTCGCGGTGGAAACTTTCGCACTACTAGCACGACTACTCAAGGCAGAATTAGCAGCGGCATTTTCGACAACTACAAAAGCGGGTAAATATTGGTCTTGAACGTCAGGATTTTCGCGACGCAGAGTTTTGATTGCTTCAACGGCGGATTTGAACTCGCGTGGGGCAACACCTTTTACCATCGCATCCCAACCAAGCTTCACCATTCCCCAATCATTCTCGTAGCGGTCAGCAGTCATCACCATGCGCCCACCGCCCGAGGCAATACGGAAGTCAGCATCTGTAAATTGTTTGAAAAACTTTTCTAGACGTTCGATATACTTTGGCTCAGACTGCGGAGCGACATCACGACCGTCAAAAATACAATGAACACGGATTTTGCGGACGCCCTCATCATAAGCCTGTTGAATCATTTGTTCGAGATGCTTGAGATCACTATGGACGCCACCATCAGAAAAAATGCCGCAGAAATGCAAGGTGCCAGCAGAAGGACGTGCGTGAGTGTCCTCTGGGACAAGGCGCTCTTCTCCCCTGCCAGTGCCTAGCCATTTCATAGCGTCCTTCCAAGCTCTGCTCTCCCAAATATCTCCTGTCGCAAAGGCAGCTTCAATACCAGCAATTCCCTGTTTGATAATTTGGCCGGAGCCGATGGCGTTATGCCCGACTTCGGAATTACCCATCTGTCCTGGCATAATTCCAACCGCTTCGCCAGATGCAGCGAGAGGAATGTTCAAATAATTCGTTAGGCAATAGTCAAGAAATTCAGTATGTGCCTGACGGACAGCGTTACCGCTGCGACGAGTCGATAAGCCAACACCGTCCATGATTACCAAAACTACTGGACCATCATAATGCAGCTTCTTCATAACTATGGCCTCGGAACTTGTTGGGTAATGCAATGGATATTCCCGCCACCGAGCAGAATCTCGCGCGCGTAAATCGGTTCAATTACTTTGTCTGGAAAGCATTCCTGCAAGGTGTCGATTGCGGCCTGATCGTGTTCATCTTTGAAGACTGGCAGAATTACTGCACCATTACAGTTATAATAATTAATATAGCTAGCTGGGATACGGTCGCCTTCATTGCGTGGGAAAGTTCCTTCGACAACATCGACGCCTTGGGACTCTTCTTTTGTGATTAAGACTGGGTTTGGAACATGGATTTTGACAACTTCGATTTTACGTCCTTTAGCGTCAGTCACGCTCTCCAGATAGTCCAGTGCAGCCTTCGAGCGTTCATATTGCGGATCGTCTTCGTTATCCTCCCAAGCCAATACAACTTTGCCAGGAGCTACAAATTGGCAGATATTATCCACGTGTCCGTTCGTGTCCTCGTCCATATAAATACCCTTCGGGATCCAAAGAACTTTCTCGGCACCGAGATAACCCTTCAATTTTTCTTCAATTTGCTCTTTAGTGAGATCTGGGTTACGTCCTGGGTCGAGCAAGGTTTCTTCCGTTGTGAGAATCGTTCCTTCCCCATCGCTATGGATTGATCCGCCTTCGAGCACGAAATCGGTCAAATGATAATAGTCTACTGCCTCGATAGCTGCCATTTTTGGAGCAATATAATCATCTTGATCCCAAGGAAAATAAAGTCCATTAACTAATCCACCATAAGCGTTAAACTTCCAATCGATTGCACGCATATCACCACGTCGATTCACCACAAAAGTTGCACCGGTATCGCGAATCCAGGAGTCGTTGTTAGAAATTTCTACGATTTGAACGTTTTGCATGTTCATCCCGAGCAAATTTAAATACTGTGACGTATTTACACCAACAACGACTGGCTCGTACTTTGCGATCGTTTCAATTACTTGTTTGAAAACGGCCTGAGCTGGGTCAGCATTAGTGCGCCAGTTATCTTCACGCTCTGGCCAAAGCAAATAGGTGCAGCGATGCTCGGCGAGTTCGGATGGCATAAAGAAGCCATCTGCCTTTGGGGTGCTATCAGTTATGCGCATTGAGAGATTCCTCCTTTTTTGTAGTTGTTAAATTCTTACCATCTTTAACGTGTAGGACCATGAATTCACCAATCATGACCGCGATACAAGCGCCAACAATAAGTGGCCAATTCTCGCTGAACATTGCAATACTGAACTCTGGGAATAATGTAAAGAAAAGTGCAATTAAGGTCAGAACAAAGGGTACAATACCGAAAGCTGCGATTTTAAACTTCCCGCCTTCGATCCAAAAACCATTTTTCACGGCAGGACCTTTTTTATGAAGCTTCAAAAATGCCATAAACATTGGCAGATATGAAAGGAGTAATGTCACTAAGCTTAGTGAGAAGAAAGTCCAGAAGAGATTGGAAATATCTTCGTTTAGCTGAGCAACTACAATACCAGCAATAGCGATTATTAGCGCAACCACGCCGGTCCAGATTGAAGGGACATAAGGAACGCCGTTTTTTGTGCGTTTCATCCAAGATTTTGGGAACGCACCGTCTTCAGCGGCATAAGCGATTACGGAGTTTACGCCAAAATTCCAAGAAGCAATATTCGCAATTAACGTATAGATGAACAATCCACCAACGACAACGATAATTGCCTTGGCTAATCCAGCCGAAAAACCTATAATTCCAAGTAGATTCTCATAACTTGCAATTAGCCCGGTATCGGTTTGAAGTTCTTCTAGTGGAATGGCGACGCCGATACCGAAACTCGGTAGAAGGTAAAAAATCGCGATCAAAATACCGCCGATGATAATTGCTTTCGGGATTTCTTTCTTCGGGTTTTCCATATCATCACTAAACGTTGAAACGACTTCGAACCCGAGCATATTGAAGATAATTAGCGAAACAAAACCCAGCCCAACAAAACTGAAGTGACCATCTTCCATCAGTGGCAAAAGATCTGTCCAAGAATCAATTGGATTTGCGGTTCCTTGAGTAATGAGGACATAAATGCCGAGTATTCCTAGCCCCGCCATAAAAATGAACTTCGCCACGGCACCGAGATTAGACAGGACGTCGCTCTGAGAAATGCGTAAGGTTCCTAAAACGCTGACTAAAATAATGTAGAAAACCTGAATTGCCAAAATTAACGGCCAAGTCATTTCAATACCGAACATCTGCATAATAATCGTCGTCACGAGGTCAGCTAGTGACGCAACCCAGAGTGGGAAGTTCACCCAATAGTACCACGCAACGCGACTTGCCCATTTTGAGCCAAAAGCCTTTTCAACCCAGGTATACATGCCGCCTTCGGATGGATACTGAGTGCCGAGTTCGGCCGAAATTAGTCCGTAGGGAACGAAAAAGCCGAGCAACATCACTATCCACCAAACATATTGCGAATTACCAATCGAAGCAGTCGGAGCAACCGCGTCGCCGACTAGAATGATACAAACAGTCGCAAAGACAGCACTGATGAGCCTGAACTTAGGTTTCTTATTGTTTTTAGGCATGATCCTTATCCCTCTCTGTTCTTATAATATCGAGCGTTTCCTGCGCTTTGCCACCAAAATACAGTAATAAACCACGTTGTGCCGTCAAACGATTCTCGGCTTCGTCCCAAGCGACCGAATGTGGACCGTCAAGCACACTATCCGTCACTTCTTCGCCACGGGTCGCCGGCAAACAATGCATGAACTTCACATTCGGGTTCATAGTCAAAGCAAGCAACTCATCGTTCACTTGGTATTTTGGATAAAATTCGCGCATATAAACATCTTTCGGGGTTTCCTTATCGTAAAACCCGTACCAGACATCGGTATAAATGAAATCGGCACCTTCGAGGTAGGCTGGGTTATCCGTGACATGGACGCTACCACCGTATTGTTGAACGTTGGCGCGACCAATCTTCAAAAAGTCATCGCTTAGCCACTTCGCAGGCGGACCATATTGGATAAAGTTCATACCAAGTTTTGTTGTAATCATCATCAGCGAGGCGCAAACCTGAGTGCAATCGCCGACAAAGACGACCTTTGTCTTGTTCCAGGGTTTCCCTTCTGGCAAATGGTCGAGAATGGTGATAATATCGCCGATTTCCTGAGTAGGGTGGTTATAGTCGGACATGCCGTTGATTACGGGAACTGTCGATTCAGCGGCGAGCTCTAAGACACTTTCGTGGCGGTCGACACGTGCCATAATCATGTCACACATACGGCTTAAAACTTTCGCAGTGTCGCCAATGGTTTCGTGGGCCCCGAGCTGAATTGCACCCGGCGCAAGGTTCAAGGCGTGTCCGCCGAGTTGCTCCATGCCGACCTCAAAGGAGACGCGCGTACGGGTTGATTTTTGTTCAAAAATCATGGCGAGATTTCTATGGAACAGCGTATCCAAAGTTTCGCCAGATTTTAAATAGTCACGCGTAGCAGTTGAGACCTTGATAATGTCTATAATCTCTGACTGATCGAAGTCAGAAGTGTCGAGAAAATCTTTTTTTGTAGGTGTTTTGTGAGTTAAATCATAAGGATTATCCATAGATTTATTATAATCTAATCGATAGCTGGCGCAAAGTCTTGACTTTTTTGATGATGTGTGCTATAATGAGAAGATAGACTTAATTGTTGCAGCTTCACAATCAAAGGAGGGGATAATTATGGCTTACACTTGGAGCAACTCAAAAAATGTAACACCAGAACAAGTGCAAAAAATTACTGACACACTCGAGGCTATGGAGGTCACCGCACGAAGAAGTTTCTTCTGTGAGCGCATCAAACAGCTCAATCAGGAAATTGCAGAATGGGAGCAGGAAGGCAAAGAGAAGTGCTATATTGATTATGCACTGTCCACATTTTCAGTCAACGACAACGGTTTAAGTGTTACCTATGGTAGCACATCTTTATCGACTAACACGACCGTCGAGATGGCTCAAGTTTTAGCATACGCAGAGAATCGTGTAGAATACGTCGGAAGGCAACATCGCCGAGAAGTGTTTCTCTATCAATCATATGACAAGAACTTAGAGGAGTTTCTGTCGTTCGAGGAAAGGATTCTTAGACTTGGCGGGCAAATTTGCACCGAGAGACCTTATCTTCAGATAACTCTGCCAGTAGCTAATTCTTCTTTGGAATTAGCTACTTACCGCATATGCGGTGCCGCTCATTGTTTCTACGCTTTAGAGAGCGTGTTGGGGGAGTTAGATCATACATATAGTAATAGCAAAGTGCATCATCTGTGGAAAGATGAATGATTATTACTTAAGTCAGACATAGTTCAAGCTTCATAACCAGCAGTAATTAAGTCTAGTTTTTTAGAGAACTGTCACCATGCGTGGCAGTTTTTGCTATAATAGAAACAGGGATTTGTGGGCGATGCTGCACATTAAGGAGGTGGTATGGTGATACCATTTATTAGTGAAATCGAGATGCTATGGCCACATTCTATTCAGGTCAGCCTTGATGAAATCGACACCGTGAGACGACAAAACAACGGTATCGGTTGTGAGTGCTTTGCGCAGATGCTAAATGAGCGTTTGCGAAGAGCCAACGACGTACTCCAGCCATTCTATCCGGAAGTTAAGGTAGGAGATTTCACGGCATTATGCAATCGTAAAACTGGAGAAAGCCGTTTGATGTTCCGAGCGGAAGCTATGCCGTGGACGGATATGACGATGGCGAAAGCTGAAAAGCTTGTCGTTTTGATCGAGAAAGTCACCACGGAAAAGTCATT
>CARTQV010000048.1 GCA_949070545.1 uncultured Candidatus Saccharibacteria bacterium
GTTCGTATTGCCTGGGTTTTTGGGGTTAATGGTAAAAATTTCGTAAAAACTATGTTGAAGGTTGGCAAAGACCGCGCCGAAGTTTCCGTTGTTGATGACCAAATCGGCTCCCCGACTTATACAGTTGATCTTGCGAAGTTTCTAGTGGATCTAGCCGAGAGTGATAAATATGGAACTTATCACGCGACCAACGAAGGATTCTGTTCCTGGGCTGAGTTTACTGAAGAAATTTATCGCGATGCTGGTTTGTCAACGAAGGTAAAGAAAGTCAGCACTGAGGAATATATTGAACTTGCTGGGAAACCACAAGCGAAACGTCCGAAGTTCTCCAAGTTGAGCAAAGACAGCATCGAACAAAACGGTTTTGAACGGTTACCGAGCTGGCAAAATGCGACGAAACGTTATATCGTAGAACTAAGAAAGGAAGGAGAATTATGAAAGTTTTAGTCACGGGTGGTTGTGGATTTATCGGCAGTAATTATTTGCACTATGTTGTGAACAAATATCCCGAGGATGAATTTGTTTGTATTGACGCTCTGACTTATGCCGGGAATTATCACAACCTCGCACCAGTACTCGACAAGCCTAACTTTCGCTTCGTGAAGCTTGATATTACTGACCGTGAAGGCGTTGATCGACTTTTTGCTACCGAGAAATTTGATTGGGTGATTAATTTTGCCGCTGAGAGCCATGTCGACAACTCGATCAAAAATCCAGGCATCTTCGTGAAAACCAACGTCATGGGAACGCAAGTTCTCATGGACGCTTCTCTGAAACATGATGTGAAACGTTATCACCAAGTTTCGACCGACGAAGTCTATGGTGACCTTCCGCTCGACCGCCCAGATTTGCTATTCACCGAAGAAACGCCGTTTCATACATCTAGCCCATATTCCGCCAGCAAAGGTGGTGCTGATTTGCTCGTGCTAGCTTATATGCGCACATTTAAACTACCTGCGACGATTAGTCATTGTTCGAATAATTATGGGCCTTATCAGTTTCCAGAGAAGCTCATTCCGAACACGATCGAGAAGGCTCTGCGTGAAGAAAAAGTCCCGGTCTATGGTAAGGGCGAGAACGTGCGCGATTGGATTCATGTCTATGATCATAATGTTGGTGTTGATATGATTATGCATGAAGGAAAGATTGGTGAAACCTATAATCTCGGCGGTAATGCTGAGCGTAATAACTTGACCATCGTGAAAACCATCCTCGCTGCGCTTGGAAAGTCAGAAGATTTGATCGAGTTTGTCACTGATCGCCCAGGTCATGACTTGCGTTATGCTATCGATTCTAGCAAAGCCGAAAGAGAACTCGGTTGGAGCCGCAAGTACGATTTCGATGAGGTAATTAAGGAAACAATTGATTGGTACGTGAATCACAAAGATTGGATTAAGGATATCAAGAGCGGAGAATATCGTAATGCCTACGAAGGATAAAAACTAAAACTGTTCTATTGCTCCTTCTCTTCTCTACTTCAAAGATAGCCTCCTATACCAAGCGCAAAGCATGCCACATATCGCAAATACAGATACAGTACATAATTTATTGGTAAAGAAATAATGTATGCCAGAATGATTTGTAGTTACTAAATACCATGCGAGGGGTAATAAAGCTATCAGAATAAAGGGTATAGCGACGTATGTCATATTTTTTAATATCTTGCTCAAAGTATTTGGTTTTGTCAGCTTCTGCTTAATTTCCATGACAAGTAGTGTTATCATCGCAATCCAAAAATCCAGAGTAGAAATGAGAAAAGGCGTCTTGAAGAACAGCAAATAATTAGTAGATACTACCTCATTGATTGTAAACACTGCCGTTATCTCTGCGCTTACACCGACAGTTCTAAATGAAATGCTAGACATTGCTTCAGCAAAGAAATTCTCACCTGTTAATAAAGTCCCTAAGACCCACTTACCAAACCACATACCTAAATACCCTATTATCCAACACACGCCTAGTTTACAGAGGTTTAGTAATGCTATTCTCCAGTCATCTCCTTTGCTATCTACAGCCCACAAATAAGAACTCACGACCGCTGGTAATCCAAAAGTTAGAAGTGGATAGGTTAAGAAATCAAAATATGCTGTCGCGATACCTATACCTAAAAACGTGAACAACAAACCATGGCTGCGTTTCTTTTGTGGCATCAGTAAAACGACTAAGCACCCTATCATCCCTATGTAAAAACATGTTGAAAATTGCAAACTACGTGCTAACGCTACTGGCATCATCAAACCATATATTAACAAGAATGGTATAATCAGAATTTTCTGCTGCTTTTTAATCAAGACCCAAATTATAACTATCATTAAAGAAACCTGGCAGACAGTATTGATAACCCGAATTTGATCATAGTTAAAGATAATTAACAGTGGCTTCAAAAGAATTAAATATCCATGCCAATAGCGATTATAGGTTTCCGTTCCAGTAAAACTTTTGTTATCCAAGTAATGCTCCGATAAAACTGTTACAGGATCGGTGCTTTCAGTATGATTACGAAAAGCGTGCATAGACTTACTTATAACTGCTTCATTTCCAGAATATGATGATTCTAATAACATTATAGAATCCGTAAAATTGTCCAACATACTATATGCTGTAGCGGTGATTGTCGGGTGCGAACCTTCGGCGCGCATTGTATGTGCTGACTCCGCAACGTTTTGTTCAATTCTTCCAGTTGGGAGCATGTATACTACGGCTAACAAAATACCTCCCAGCAAAACTGACCCCCCAAGTATCCCGAGAACCTTTAGCCAAAATTGATAATTGTTTTTTAAAAACGTCTTTACTTTCATCATTGTTCTTATTATAGCATCAATATTAGAAAAGATGCTATAATAAGAACAAAACTAGGAGTTAATATGAGTAAAAAGAAAACAGCCGTCATTATTCCGTGCTATAATGAAGCTCAGACTGTCACTAAGGTCGTTACCGACTATAAAAAAGCTTTGCCTGACGCCATAATTTATGTTTACGATAATAATTCAACCGACGATACTGCAAAATTAGCCAAAGCTGCAGGAGCAGTCGTCTGTACTGAGCATCGCCAAGGCAAGGGCAACGTCATCCGGAGTATGTTTAAGGATATTGAAGCCGATTGCTATTTAATGGTTGACGGTGATGATACTTATCCTGCAAGTTCTGCTCGCGAAATGTGTGATTTTGTGTTACATGGGGGTGTAGATATGGTAATCGGCGATCGCTTATCGTCCACTTATTTTATTGAAAATAAACGTCGGTTCCACAATTTTGGGAATACTTTGGTTCGATGGCTAATCAACACGCTTTTTCGTGCTGACATTCACGACATCATGACTGGCTATCGCGCATTCTCTCATGATTTTGTTAAGACATTCCCAGTGTTGTCCAAAGGTTTTGAGATTGAGACAGAGATGACTATCCATGCTCTTGACAAAAATTTTTATATTAAAGAAATTCCAGTTGCGTACCGTGATCGTCCTAGTGGCAGTAGCTCAAAACTAAGCACCTATTCTGACGGAGTTAAGGTTATTGCCACTATTGCTAAGCTTTTTGAAGAATATAAGCCCATGGTCTTTTTTAGTCTAGTGAGTCTCTTGTTGTTTGCTATTTCTTTCGCTTTTGGTATTCCAGTTTTTGTTGAATATTTTAATACTGGTCTTGTCCCGCGTTATCCCACTTTAATCTTTTCTGGCTTTATGCTTATTACCTCCATTCTTATGCTGGTCTGTGGTCTTATTCTCGAAGTTGTTGTAAGAAAGCATCGTCAACTCTTTGAAATTTTACTCATCAATAGTCATAGTGAGTATGAACAAAAGAAGTCGCATGCCTAAGACTTCCGTCATTATCCCCGTCTACAATGTAAAAGACTACCTTTACCAATGCGTAGACTCCGTTCTTAGTCAAGATTTCCGAGACTTCGAGATTATCCTCGTCGATGACGGCTCGACTGATGGTTCTAGCGATATTTGTGATAGATACGCGAAAAACCAAGCCCAATCCTCCATTATATCACATAATAATAAAAAAGTCAAGGATAATCTTGCAGAAGCTGTCGAAATTCGCGTTATTCACCAAAAAAACCAAGGTCTCTCTAGCGCTCGCAACGCCGGCGTCAGGGAAGCGAAAAGCGAATATCTAGTCTTTCTTGACGGCGATGATTATTTTGAGGAAACTGCCTTAAGCGCAATCAGCCGCGGTCTCGAGCCAGAACTGGACGTCTTACGCTATCAGGCGCAGGAAGTTTTCGATGACGGCAGGGAAATGAGATATGAAGAAACCGGATTCGTAACAACGACCGGTCTCGAGGCTTTTCCGAAGTTAGCAAAATATCATTACACTGAAAATGCCTGGCTTTATGCTTATCGTCGCGAATTTTGGCAGAGAAACCATTTTCACTATGCTGAAGGTTGTATTGCTGAAGACCTGGGTCTAACACCGCTGATCATCGCAAAAGCGAAAAGCGTGAAAGCTATTTCAGATATTTGCTACAACTATCGTCAACGTACTGGAAGCATTATGCATGGTGCAGGTAAAAATGAACAAAGGACCCGAGACATTCTGAAGCAATTGCAAAAAACCTTGCCAGAAGTCGCCAAAATAAGTGGTGGCAAAGAAATATCACATTACCTCGTCGTTTCTTATCTTACAGAAGCAACCAATCTAGGAAAGGAACGCTTCCTAGAAACTTACCATAAAGCAAAAGCCGAGGGTTTCTTAAAATACATCTATCCAAGTAGTCTGAGAGCTTTCCCAAGATCGATATTACTGAAGCTCTCCCCGAAGCTGTTTTATCGGATTTATAAGGTGTGATATAATAGTGAGTATGAGAATACCGCAAGTGTGGAACAAGCGCAATCTTGTTTTGCTGAAAGAATTGACGAAGACTGATTTTAAACTGCGTTACCAAGGCTCGGTTTTGGGTTATTTGTGGGCACTCCTGAGACCATTGCTCATGTTTGCAATTCTCTATGTTGTTTTTGCGAAGTTACTTCGCATGGGCGGTGATGTTCCGCATTATCCAGTTTATCTTTTGACCGGCACGGTGCTTTGGAGTTTTTTTACCGAATGTAGCCAACAGGGAATCCAAGCCATGGTCGGTCGTGGCGATTTGATTCGTAAAATTAGCTTCCCGAAATATATTGTCACCGTTTCGACAACTCTGACGGCCGTAATCAACGTTTTGATTAATCTCGCAGTGGTCGTAATTTTCGCACTGATAAATGGTGTTGCACCGAGTTGGAGCTGGCTTCTAGTCCCGTTTTTGGTGTTTGAGCTCTATGTTCTAGCGCTCGGGATTTCTTTTTTGCTCGGTTCAATTAATGTAAAATATCGTGATGTTGGCTCAATTTGGGATGTCATCATCCAGGCTCTCTTCTATGCAGTCCCGATCATCTATCCAGTTTCAATGGTGGCAGTTACGAGCAGCGCCGCCGCGAAGGTCATCCTAATTAATCCGATTGCCCAGGTGATCCAAGATGTGCGCTGGAGCCTTATTACCGACGCCACGACTACTACGGCCAATTTTGTTGGTGGCTGGGCAGAGCTGTTGGCTATTGGCCTGGTTCTTGTCATCTTCATTGTTGGCGCGTTGATTTTCCGAGAACGTTCACATTTCTTTGCGGAGGAGGTCTAAATGTCTAAAAAACGCAGTATCGGAAAACGCATCGAAACTTATAATAACCAAGATGAAGTTGCGATCAGCGTGCACGGCTTACACAAAAGTTTTCGTTTACCTACCGAACGTTCTTGGGGGCTGAAACAGGCTATTTTCAACCGTCTGCGTGGTATCAAAGGATATAAAGACCAGGAAGTTCTGAATGGCATCAGTTTTGATGTCAAAAAAGGCGAATTTCTTGGCGTCATCGGTCGGAATGGGTCTGGGAAATCTACTTTATTGAAGATTCTCGCTGGGATTTATTATCCTAGTGCTGGCGAAGTTGTTGTAAACGGTAGCCTGATCCCCTTTATCGAACTCGGAGTTGGTTTTAACATGGAGCTGTCAGGACGTGAAAATATTTATCTGAATGGTGCCATGCTTGGTTTTAGTAATGCCGAAATCGACGCAATGTATGACGATATTGTAAAATTTGCTGAACTTGAGGAGTTTATGGACCAGAAACTGAAGAATTATTCCTCCGGCATGGTGAGCCGCCTCGGCTTTGCCATTGCAACGG
>CARTQV010000049.1 GCA_949070545.1 uncultured Candidatus Saccharibacteria bacterium
AATTCGCCAAAAATTCTTAGATTTTCAGATCAAAAACGGTCACAAAATCGTTCCACCAGCACCTCTAGTGCTTGAAAACGATCCGACAACCTTATTTACAGGTTCTGGCATGCAACCAATGATGCCTTATCTTCTCGGTCAGACTCATCCTGAAGGCGTCCGAATTGCTGATGTTCAGCCCTGTTTGCGCCTTCAAGATATCGAAGATGTCGGCGATCCGCGTCACACCACTGTCTTCGAGATGCTTGGCAACTGGTCGCTCGGAGATTACTTTAAAAAAGAACAAATCGAGAACTATTTTGAATTTCTGACGAAAGAAATTGGTCTCGACCCTGAGCGGATCTACGTTACTTGTTTCATCGGTAGTGAAGAATACGGTATCCCGAAAGATGCCGAAGCTGCTGAGATTTGGCAAAAAGTGTTCGAAAAAGCCGGCGTCGAGGCGAAAATCGCCGAAATCGGCAGTGCTGAAAACGGTGACAGGCGTGGAATCAAGCCTGGGGAACGCATTTTCTTTTATGATGACAAGGAAAACTGGTGGAGTCGTGGAGGGGGTATTGAGACTACACCGCTAGGCGACCCTTGTGGACCAGATTCGGAGGTTTTTTATGACTTCGGCGAAGACAAACAAGACGTCGAGAAGTACGGCAAAAGCCATCCTGCGAGCGATGGCGCACGATTCATGGAGATTGGGAACCAAGTCTTCATGGGCTATCGACGCAGCGAAGATGGAACGTTCTCTGAACTCGAACAGAAAAACATCGACTTTGGTGGTGGTCTGGAACGTCTCGCTGCGGCTGCGATTGGCAGTTTCGATGTTTTTAAGATTTCTCTGCTCCGTCCAATCATCGAAAAACTTGAAGAAATTTCGCATAAAAACTATGAGAATAACACTGACGAAATGCGCATCATCGCTGATCATTTACGTGGAGCTTATCTGCTCGCCGCACAGGGATTGCAACCCAGTAACAAGGCTCAAGGCTATGCTCTGCGGCGTCTCGTGCGTCGTGCGGTACTGCGAGCGCTCGACCTCGGCATTGGTCAGGAATTTTTGGGCGAAGTGATCCCTGTCATCGCGAACAATTATGAAGATTTATCAGATGATATTTTGCCACACCGCGCTGAAGTTTTAGAAGTTTTGTCAAAAGAAGAATCCGCTTTTCGCAAAACGATTAATAAAGGTTTAAAAGAGCTCCAACGCATGGCAAAAAGTGGGAATCTTGAAAAGGCGAATCAGAAAGATAACGGGCATAATGTTACTTCTTCGCAAGGGGATCCGGAGCTACGGCGAGGACTAGCGCGCGGCACCCGCGACGGCGGGATGACGCGACGCACCCCGCGCGAAGAAGGCAATATTATGCCCCAGCAGCTTTCTGGCTTCGACCTTTTCAAACTCCAAGATACTTATGGTTTTCCTCTTGAACTTAGCGTTGAAGAAGCCTATAAAATGGGCATTGAACTATCAAAAGACTATCAAAACGAGTTCGAGCAAGCCCTGAACGAGCAGCGCGAACGTAGTAAAACCGCCTCCAAGGGCATGTTCAAAGGTGGCCTTTCAGACACTGGTGAACAAACCGTGAAATACCATACTGCCTGTCATTTGTTGTTGGCAGCCTTGCAGGAAGAGATTAATCCAGAGATTGAACAGCGTGGGAGTAATTTGACTCCTGAGAGATTGCGATTTGACTTCAGTATTGACCATAAGTTGACTCCTGAAGAACTTGAGCGCGTCGAAAACCGCGTAAACGAGTGGATTGAGGCCGACTTGCCGGTGGTGTTTGCTGAATATGATAAGAATTATGCTTTCGATCATCTGCATGCGCACGGCAGTTTTCGTGATCGTTACCCCGACCGTGTGACGGTGTATGCGATTGGAAAAGAGGGAGAAACGCCCGAGGACATGGATAGCCCTGTTTCGATTGAGATCTGTGGTGGTCCGCATGTGAAACGGACGGGAGAGCTCGGAAAGTTCAAAATCAAAAAAGAAGAAAGTTCTAGCGCTGGCGTGCGTCGTATCAAGGCGATTCTAGAATAAGATAATTTCCACTTTTGGACTAAAAACTTGGCTTTCTGAAATGTTTATGTTAAACTTATAGCAAAAGGTCATGTTCAATTTTTGAACTTAGCTCATCTTTCTATTATACCACAGATGAGCAAAAAAGTCAATAACGAAATGAAAAAAACAGCCCAAAAGTCGAAAAAACATCAGCTTGAACGAAAAATCCTAACTATGCTAGCTTTTTTCAGCATTTCTTCTGGGCTTTGGCTGAATTTCCAACAACTTTGGCTCGAGGATAACGGTTATCTTCCGTCAGAAATTAGCACTCTCACGAGTGTAGCGAATCTTTTTGCTGTAGGCGCCATTATTCTAGTTGGTTGGAAGCTCAAACCAGTGTCTCTACAGAAGTTTATGACTGGAGTGCTCGTCGTTCGTCTCCTCAATTCATTGGCTCAGTTTGGCCTCAATGGTAGTGGCCAAACTATGCTCATTAATGTTTGCACCATCATCGGAATCGTCACGAATTATACTATTGTCGCGAGCGTTTATCCGTTGCTTACGGCCGTTGCAAAGAGCAACAAAATCTACAGCAAACGCAAGCTTGTCGAATATCTTTTCCGTGATGTCGGCGTGTTCATTGGTGGTCTTCTGATTGGACAGAGTATGAGCTTTTTTGTCATTAATTACAATATTTGTCTTGCTGTTTCGATGATTTTTCTAGTTTTTGCCATCATCATGATGTTCGGTATTAAAATCAACTCCACTGCCACCTCCTCAAAACCCCAACAATCCGCCTTCAAATATATCCGCAAAAGTAAACTCCACAGTCTCTATATGGTCTATGCTTTTCTGGCTTCGACCTCTTTTGCGACTACTTTCGGACTCAAGATGTTGATTTTGACGAATCTACTCGATTTTTCTGCCAGTACGGCGACGAATTATCTATTAATTGCGGGTTTAGCGGGTGATATCTTGGGCATGATTGCTCTAAAATATTTTACGCCGAAAAACGACTACATCACCATGACCCTGAAGTTTGGCATTCGCCTTGGTGCTTATATCATCGCCGTTTTCGCAGATAATCCGTTCATTTTCCTTCTTGCTCTCACCTGGGCCCTACTTAGCGAAACCGCCTATGAAGACGTCAGCGATGGTCACTACATTAATCTCGTCGATAACCAACATCAGCTAGGCTACAACACCGTGAAACATGTCATGAACTACCTCGGCGAGGCAACCGGAGTACTCTTCTGCGGGGCGATGTATAATTTTGGGCTTGGAGCAATTTTAGGCTGCACAATTGCGGTCATGATTGTCCAAATCGGAGTTGCGTATTATTTGATTTATCTACGCCATCACCGCCGTGCCGTGCGCCATTCTGCATCGCGTTCGCGTTACAACGAGCGCATGGTTGGTGATTAGTTATGCTATAATTAAGTAATGAATTTGATTTTAGGAGGTTTGAATCCGGCCCAACAGGAGGCGGTCGAAACTTTGAGCGGACCAGTCTTGGTTTTGGCTGGAGCTGGTTCAGGAAAGACAAAAGTTTTGACCCATCGCATTGCGAACTTGATTGCGCATGGTACCAAACCGAACGAAATCCTCGCCGTCACTTTCACCAACAAAGCCGCCAAAGAAATGCGCGCTCGTCTCTGGCGATTGTTAGAAGAACAACGTGAAAGCGCCAGCGGCCGTCACGACTTGAAAGCCGCTATTCCTCGTTCATTTATGCCTTATATGGGCACTTTCCACGGCATTTGTGTGCGCATTTTGCGTATTGAATATCTAGCCGCTGGTATCGATCGCAATTTCACGATTTATGACTCTGACGACCAGCTGACCTTGATTCGTCGTATCATGCGCCAGATGAAGCTGACTGGCGAGAAAAATCTCACTCCGAAGATTGTTCATGGCCAGATTTCAAACTGGCAAACAGCAGGCTTGACACCCGAGGAAGCGAAACATGAAGCGATTTATCCTAACCAGAAGCACGCCGCCGATGTTTTCGTGCATTATGAGCTCGAAAAGGCCGCTGCTTCGGCGCTTGATTTTGACGATTTATTGTTGAAAACTGCGAAGTTGCTGCGTGAGAATGCCGAAGTCCGCACGCGTTGGCAGGAGCATTTCAAACATATTTTGATTGACGAATACCAGGACACTAATGCTGTGCAATATCGTCTCATCAAAAGTTTAGTGAACGTCGAACGCAATATCTGTGTTGTTGGTGATGATTGGCAGTCGATTTATTCTTGGCGTGGGGCAGACTTTACGAATATTTTGAACTTCGAGCGTGACTTTCCAGGCGCGAAAGTCATTAAGCTGGAACAGAATTATCGTAGCACTGGTAACATCCTTGCCGCTTCGCAACAGATTATTAACCAGAACAAAACTCGCACCGAAAAAACGCTTTTTACGGAAGCAGGGAAGGGTAGCCCGATTACGATTGAGGGTGCTCTTGATGAGAGCGCCGAAGCGAATTATGTTGCACGCCAAATCATGCGGATGAAGTCGAAACACGATTTCAGTGATTTTGCGGTGCTTTATCGCACTAATGCTCAGTCCTACGCTTTCGAAAAAGCTTTCATGGCGGCTCACATTCCGTACAAGATTATCGGTGGAGTGCGTTTTTATGACCGTAAAGAAGTCAAAGATGTCGTCGCACTTTTGAAATTGCTGGTCAATCCACGTGATCGAGTTAGTCTCGAACGAGTCGTGAAAAACGTTTTGTCGGGCGTTGGTCAAACTTCACTCGAGAAGCTATTTGCATTTCTTGATGCGCATCCTGAGGCGACTTTACGCGAAGCGGCAGAAGCGCTGAGCGCGCGGGCGCGGTCGGGCGTAATGCGGGTTGTGAATTATATCGACGAATATCAGGCTGGCGATCCGACCGCGCCCGATCTCGGCGCCGTCCTTTCTGGTGACGCGGCGGAGATTTTGGCTGGAGCAACTCTGCTACAGCCACCCGCTGAGGTAGTCGAGAAAACTGTCGTCTATTTCGATTTCGCCCATCTCCTCCGCGGTGATACGACGGACGGCGCCGAGCGCATGCAAAACCTCGAAGTTCTAGCGTCGAACGCCAGTGCCTATGACACGCTCGATGAGTTTTTGGCCGATGCAGCCCTGCTCAGCTCCGCCGACGAAAGCAGCGCGAAAAACTCCGTTTCGCTCATGACCTTGCACGCCGCGAAAGGTCTGGAATTTCCAGTTGTCTTCATCGTCGGTATGGAAGAAGGTCTGTTCCCAAGTAGTCGCTCTGATGGCTCCGAGGAGGCCCTCGAAGAAGAGCGTCGCCTGGCCTATGTTGGTATGACCCGCGCGATGAGAGACCTATTTTTGACTTTTGCAAGTTCGCGCTACGCTTTCGGTGGTCGCAGTTATAACCCACCGTCACAGTTTTTGCTCGAACTTGGTTATAATCCTTATGGAACTGGAGACTTTGGTGAGTCAGGAGCTTTTGATGTCGATGGTAGTAACGCGATGAGTAGTATCGGCAGTCTTGGTATTCTCGGCGGTGACCCCGACGGAGAGTTTGGCGGTGACGCTCAAAACGATTTTGATAGCGATTTAGGTGAGGATTTCGACCCCTTTCCAGACGACGTGCCAGTTTTCGAGGGTTAGCTTTCCAGTAAAGCAGTTGACCAAAAAGCGCCTCCTAAGAGGCGCTTGGAAGGGATTATCTTGCAACGCAACGTAATGAGGTCCCAGCGTTAGCATATTGAGCTGATGAGGTACCACCAACAAATATGTTTGTGTCAGTAAAAGACAAGTAATCAACCATAAAACCGCCAGCCAATAACCCGGACATATAATACCCAGCTGTTCCTATATCACTAGTGTTTTCTTTGACGAAGAATCCTTGGCCACCAACATATTCAGGCAATCTAACCACCCCAGCCTTCACGAAGTAAAGCGGAGCCTGTTGAACTGCGCCAGCATTAGTATCATCAATATTGTAAGCTTCAAGCAAGGTTTTGAATGCTCCTCCATTTTCAGGATAACCCGGCAACTTCCACCCTTTCGGACAAATCGACGCTTCGGAATTGCTATAATTAGCACTATTCGCCTTAGCTGTTGTTTGCGTATAATAATTACCATAACTCTCATGCCCAGTTCCACCAGCGTTGGATTTCCA
>CARTQV010000050.1 GCA_949070545.1 uncultured Candidatus Saccharibacteria bacterium
CGTCGCGTCCAGTAACGCTACGAGAAAGCTGTGCGAGAGCGATTACGGGGATTTCAAGTTCCCTAGCGAGTGTCTTGAGTCCACGAGAGATTTGAGTAACCTCTTGGACACGATTACCGGCATAACGGTCTGAACCTTGTAACAGTTGTAGGTAGTCAACGATGACCATACTGATATCATGATCATGGGCGGCACGGCGGGCTTTGTTGCGAAGCTCAAGAATTGTCATTGAACTAGTGTCATCAAGATAGAGCGGAACTTCGCTCATGTCGCTCATAGCGTCGCCAATAGCAGTGAAATCTTCAGCCTCGATGTTGCCAGTGCGGATTTTCCAGTTGTCAACTCCAGAAACATCAGAAATCATACGATCGATGATTTCATTTTTGGCCATTTCCATGGAGAAAAAGAGGACGCCTTTGTTTCCGCCGTTGCGTGTAGCGACATTATAAGCAAGATTTTGGGCGAAGGTAGTTTTTCCCATGGCAGGGCGAGCACCGACGATGATAAGATCGCCTTTTTGGAGGCCAGCGGTTTTTTTGTCGAGGACGCGGAAACCAGTTTTTAGCCCACGTAAAGCGCCTTTGTTTTTGTGGAGTTCTTCGATCCGATCGTAAGCATCGATCAAAAGTTCTTCAAGCGCAACATAATCAGATTTTACGGTCTTATCGGAAACTTCGAAAAGATTTTTTTCGGCTTTGCCGATTAGGTCTTCGATTTTCGTGCTGCCATCGTAAGCAGCGGTGGCAATTTCGCTACCGGCCTGGATTAAGCGACGACGAAGGGCAGCGGCAGCGACGATATCGGCATAAGCGTCAACATGTGAAGCAGTGGGGACAAAATTGGTGAGTTCAGTGAGGTAGGGTGCTCCACCGATACTTTTCAGAGTTTTGCGATCCTTGAGCTCAGCCGTTAAGGTCATGAGGTCGATTGGGCGATGATGCTCATAGAGGGCAGTCATGCCTTTAAAAATGTCGATATGGCGAGGCTCATAGAAGTCCTCAGCTTTCAAAACTTCAAGCACATTCGGAAAAGCAGCATCAGAAAGTAGCAACGCACCGAGCAAAGATTTCTCGGCTTCTAGATCTTGCGGTGGTACGCGACCAGCGCCAGACGAATTCGATTCCTCCATAGACTTTCCTCCATGACGACCAGATGAGCTAGAACGGCAGATCGCCTTTAACTTCTTGAACTCCTCCCATTATAGCAGAAACTTGGGAAATTGTGGCGTCTTCGGACGCAGTAGTTTCTTCGATGTTGTGAATGATGAGTTGAATATTTGGTAAGGCAGCAGTGAGGATTTTGTTGTTACCTGGGCGTTCAAGGATGTTTTTGGCGAATTTTTGGCTTGGGAAGATATGCAGAGTTTTGCCGTCGAACTCATGATCGACTTTCTGTAGTTGGCTATAAATCGCATCGCTTTGTTCATGGATCACTTCGATGAACTCTTCCCAAGAAAAGTTAGCGGATGATGTTTCTTTTGGCTGAGGCTTCTGCAATTTTTCGGGTGCCTTGTTTTTTGCTATTGCCTCTGGTGCAGGTTCTTTATTGATAAAATTTGCTTTGCGCTCGGCGGGACTTGTACGGTTATCCATTGAGGAATCGGCACTGGGAGTAATCCTCGTCGGTGCAGTCTCAAATTCTAACAACGCAAGTAATAGTTTTGCTTCCGGGAAGGGTGATTGTACTTCGGGCAGTTTGGCGAGAAGCGACAAAGTTTCGGGGCGAGGATTTGTGACTATGTTTGTGATTAGCTCACTGGCAATAATTTCGGGTTTGATGCCGGAGTTTAGCAAATCTTCTAATAGTTTGTGGATTTTTGTGCTATTTCTTTCATTGTAAGCTTCAACGAGGCTCTTGATACTCTCGTCTTGGGGTAAGCCGAGGGCGGATGCTAGAATATCGGCAGTAATTTTTCCTGTGGAGAGATTAGCGACCTGGTCGAGGAGACTGAGCGAATCGCGAAAAGAGCCGCCACCGCGTGTCACGACAAGTTCAAGCGCAGCGTCATTAATTGGGATTTTTTCTTTTTGCGCGATTTTTTTGAGGTGCAATTTCATCGTTTCAGCGTCGGCTAGTTTGAATGTGTGAACTTGGGTGCGTGAAGAGATGGTGATGGGGACTTTGTGCGCGTCAGTGGTTGCCATGATGAAAATGACGTGTTCGGGGGGTTCCTCAAGGGTTTTGAGCAGTGCGTTCGAAGCACTCTTAGTTAACATGTGGACTTCGTCAATGATGTAGACTTTGTATTTTCCTTTTGTTGGGGCGATGATGGCCTTTTCGCGTAAGTCGCGGATATTATCGACGCCAGTGTTTGAGGCCGCGTCGATTTCAATGATATCAAGATAGCTGTCTTCAATTTGGTAGTTGAAGTCGTTGACGGCGTGAGCAAAAATCCGCGCGACGGAAGTTTTTCCAGTTCCGCGTGGACCGATAAAAAGATAAGCGTGACTCAGTTTGTTGTTTTTGATGGATTGCGCGAGAATGTCTGTAACTTGTTTTTGTCCGACAACATCTTCCAACTTTGTCGGACGGTATTTGCGGTATAGAACCTGTCCCATTTAGAGGGCGGCCTCGACGGCAGCCCAAGCGGCTTGTTCGTTGTTGGCAGGAATAATGGCGGAAACCTGGCTACCTTCGCGCAAGTGGAAATAAGTCACAGAGGCATAGAGAATTTCGTACTCTCGACCGTTCACCTCGATATAATATTTATCGTCGTGGTGGATTAGAGTCCCGATGACAGCCTTACGTTCGACTGGACCGATCTGCTTATAAAGGAAACGCCCTTCGGGAGTAATCGTGAGCTTCAGGATATCTCCCTCGATCAGCTTAGATTTTGAGGCATAATTCGCAGGAACCGGATAATTCTTTCCGTCAGGGCCAATCATAATCTGTCCGTCAAAAACTCCTTCGATAACCTTCCCTTCGGGGCTAGAAACAACTGTTTCACGAGGAGCGGTGATCGCTTCACCATCACCGAGCACAGAAATCAACAGCTCTTTCGCAGCAGCTAAATTTGTCTCGGCCTCTTGGATCAGGCCACGTAGTCTTTTGATTTGTTTTTCTGGTAGTTCAGACATCACCTCGCATCCAGTCTGTCATTAACTTTTAATACTGACCTTATATTATACCTTTGACCTTCAAAAGTCAACTATGGCTTTTCGGATGTTTTCCACTGCGCTAACGGCGGTCGACGTGAGAATGTTGTAAAAATTACAAGTAACCATAAACCTAATAAATATTGCATGAAAAGTTCAAAAAAGACCCCTTGCGGGGTCAATTAACATACTAGCAGTTCTCAGATTAAGCCAATTCGACGGTTGCGCCAGCTTCTTCCAAGCTTTTCTTCATGGTTTCAGCTTCGTCTTTCTTGACGCTTTCCTTCACGGTTGCAGGGGCGCCATCAACGATCGCTTTTGCTTCGCCGAGTCCGAGACCAGTGATTTCTTTCACGGCTTTGATGACGGCAATTTTCTGAGCACCAGCGTCTTTCAGAACGACGTTGAATTCAGATTTTTCGTCAGCGGCAGCCGCGCCACCTTCGGCAGGAGCAGCAGCAACTGCGACTGCAGCGGCGGCTGGCTCGATGCCATATTCGTCTTTGAGTAGGTTTTTGAGTTCATTGACTTCGAGAATGGTCATGTTTACCAATTCGTCGGCCAATTTTTTGATATCTGTAGCCATTTTAGTAAATCCTTTCTATTCCAATAACTTACCAACTTTTTGAGAAGTGCGTCGCGCCAGCCCGCCGTTGCGGGTGTCGCGCGCTCGTCCTCGCCGTAGCTCCGGATCTTCTCAAAAAGTGGCAAGTTATTGAGTTGTAAATGATTATTAAAAATAATTAGTTGATTGCTGAAATTAGGCAGCTTTGGCTTCCAATCCAGAAATGATCCCAGAAAGTCCACCGCTGATGCCGGAAATGACATCGTTTGCTGGCGAGAGCAAATCGGCCACAACACTGGCGATGAGCTCTTCTTTCGATGGCATCTTGGCGAGAGTTGTGATCTCGTCTTGATCCATCGCTTTACCTTCGTTAGAGAAGCCGCCCGCGAGCTCGAGCGCTGGGTGAGTTTTGGCGAAATTGGCCAAAACTTTTGCCGGAGCGATCTCGTCGCTGTCGGAAATCGCATAGACTAGTTGTCCAGTCAGGCCAGTCGTGTCGGTGTCTTTGTAGACGGCGATTTCGCCCATTGCGACACGCACGAGACGGTTTTTCACGACTTTGATTTTCACGCCAGCTTCGCGCGCAGCCCTGCGCAAATCTTGCATATCAGCGACACTGAGTCCTTGATAGCGAGCATAAGCGGTGAGTTTCGCGTCGGAAAGTAAGCTTGTCAAATCAGCAACCAAAGTATCTTTTTTCGCTTTTGAAATTGCCATAAAAGTTCCTAAGGTTAAATTGATATTTCTGCTAGTGATGTTAATCTCCGTTACCCTCTAGACCCCAAAAGAATTGTTCCTCGGTAGCATGATTAAGAGTTTCCTCCGCCACTGTCTTTAGAATAACTGTTCTCATTATAGCAAAGAGTGGATAAAAAAGCAAGCCTGGCAACAAAATGCCAGGCTATAGAAACTAACTAGTTAGTTGCCCCCTCAGTAATAGCCGCAATGGCCCATTCATTACAGAATAAGACAATGATTGCTATAAATGTCCAAATAAAGCGTATGCCATCGTTATCGTAATACATAAAGATGGCAACAATGAACAAAGTCCACGTAGTGGCCACTCCTAATGCTGCTAGACCGAAAAATCCCATAGCTATCATTATGATAGAGGCAATAACTCCAGCAATAATAAATATTGCCAACCCAAGATTAAATGCCCAACAATGCTTTGCTATGAATGGCCAGAGGCTCAGCTGGATTAGCCAGACATAGGTGATAGCGCAGAGTGCTGTGATGGCAGTGCAGTGTCTTTTGTAGGATGCGCTTCTCTTCCCACCTAATCTGTGTTCAGCGATAAAGCTACACCAAATCATACCGAGCGTCGGTAGGATAATCATGAGTGACAGCGTTACTGCTGGCTCCCTGATGAAGTTTAAGATAGTTCCCATTTTGAATTCCCCCTCTCGAGTTTTAAGTTACTTGCGAATCATAATTTTCGCAACCTTATCTTATCATTCTAGCACAGATTGTATAAAAAGTCAATATTGAGATATTAAGAAATGATGTTGTTGCATGGTGATGATCGAATGTAACTCACCCTCCTCCTACTATAGACACTAACTAGCTAGGCAGCGGAGGGAGAAGCCAATGTAACGACCGTAATCGTAAAAAGCATAGTAGTAGGACGGAACGACATTGTTATTATTAAAATAGAGATGGTAAGAAGCGACGTCGAAGACAGAGTAAGCAGTAGAGGACCAATAGTTGCCATATTCCCCAGCACGTCCAAGACCATGTCTAACCCATGCGGTCTCATTAAGTTGTGTATCTGTACCAGAATAGATTCTCCCGCTGCGCACTAGAGCTCGTGCATCAAAAAGGGACAAGCTCCCCGCAATATCTTGTCCCTTAGCTCGGTTAGTCTTCGACGACGACGCCCATCGAACGAGCGGTGCCGGCGATGACTTTTGCGGCGCCCTCGAGGTCAATCGCGTTGAGTTGATCCATTTTGATCTTAGCGATTTCTTCGATGTCGGCACGAGAAATCTTGCCGACTTTTTCAAGGTTAGGCTTGCCGCTACCTTTCTGGATTTTGATTTTTTCACGAATCAAATCATCCACTGGCTGACCCAAACAAGTCCAATCGAAGGTACGATCTTCGTAGACTTTGATGTGGACGATGACGTTTTTGCCGGCATATTCCTTGGTTTGTTCGTTGAATGGGTTGATGAAATCCATCATATTGAGTCCCCATTGCCCAAGGGTTGATCCGACTGGAGGTCCGGCAGTTGCCTTGCCACCAGGAATGCGCAACTTCAAGTTGCCAATAACTTTTCCTGCCATAATATAGTTTCCTTTCG
>CARTQV010000051.1 GCA_949070545.1 uncultured Candidatus Saccharibacteria bacterium
ATGGGTTATAATTCCGTGCGTTTCGATGACGAGTTTATTCGTAATACTTTGTGGCGCAACTTTTTCGATGCTTATGAATGGCAATGGAAGGATCGGCGTAGCCGTTGGGACCTGCTCGACGTCGTGCGGCTAACGCGAGCTTTACGACCAGAGGGTATTGAATGGCCAGTGACCCCCGAAGGGCGCTCGACGAACCGCCTCGAACTTCTTACAAAAATGAACCATATTTCCCATGAACACGCTCATGACGCTTTGGCGGATGTGGTTGCCCTAATTGAAGTAACGAAGTTGATTCGCGAGAAGCAACCGCAACTTTTTGACTTTCTCTATGGTTTGCGAGGAAAACGCGATGTTGCTCGGCTCGTAAATCTGAAAAACCTGCAACCTTTTGTCTATGCCTCGGGACGCTATTCGTCAGAATTTGAGAAGACTACAGTTGCGTATCCTCTGTCAGCTGGTCGCAACGAAAATGTTTTGGTTTTTGATTTGCGTTATAATCTCGACGAACTTCTCACTGCCGAAGAGGAAGGCACCTATATCGAAAAATTCGGCAATCGTTGGCAAAAAGCGCATCCCGAGAAGGTGAAAGTCGACTTTTTCCCGATTGTGAAAACTTTGCAGTACAATCACTGTCCTGCTGTTGCGCCACTCGGGGTTTTGGAGAAGGACGATGGCTGGACAAAGATTGGTCTGACGCGTGCTGATGTTGAGCATAATCTCGAAGCGCTAAGGAAACATCCTGAATTTGTTGAACGTGTCCAGAAGTTGATTACTGATCGACCCGAGTTTCCGGCTGCGGTTGACCCCGAATCGGCGCTTTATGATGGGTTTTTGAATGACCATGATCGACGACTTTGTGCAGTTGTACGTAGTAATGGCGCGGAAGATTTAGCGGATTTCCACCCTGAATTCAACGATGAACGTTTGCCGGAATTATTGTTACATTATAAAGCAAAAAATTTCCCGAATAGCCTGTCCGAAGACGAGACAAAAAAATGGGAAGAATATCGACATAGACGGCTCGGGCGCCAAGGTCAGAAGTTCATCGCTGAGCTCCAAAACATCCAAAAAGATCTTGCTTCAGATAAAACTTTCGGCGGAAAGTCGCCCGACGAATGTGCTTTTCTCGCCGAGGAGTTGTTACTCTGGTTCGAGAGCCTGCAGCCTGAGGACTATTGATATTTTTTCATTTTTGCGCTATAATACACGCCAGTGAATGACAATTATATCAAAATCCGAGGCGCCAGGCAGCACAATCTGAAAGATCTTGATGTTGATATCCCGCGCGATCAGCTCGTGATTATCACGGGACTTTCTGGTAGTGGGAAATCCAGTCTCGCTTTCGATACAATTTATGCCGAAGGACAACGCCGCTACGTCGAGAGCTTGTCGAGCTACGCGCGTATGTTCCTCGGAGTGATGGACAAACCCGACGTCGATAGCATTTCTGGACTTTCGCCAGCAATCTCAATCGACCAAAAGTCGACCAGTCGCAATCCTCGTTCGACTGTCGCGACCGTAACTGAAGTTTATGATTACTTGCGTTTGCTTTTCGCGCGTGTTGGCGTGCCGCATTGTCCGATTTGTCATCGTGAGGTCCAGCGTCGTAGCGTCGAGGATATTGTGAATGAAGTGATGAAACTTCCGCTTGGTAGTAAGTTGATGCTACTAGCTCCAATTGTGAACCAGAAAAAAGGTAGTTTCATGCATATTTCTGAACAATATCAGGCAAAGGGTTTTTCTCGAGTGCGTGTTGATGGCATTGTCTATGCGCTTGATGAATTTCCAGATTTGAACAAAAATGATCGACATGACATTGAAATTGTTGTCGATCGGTTTATTTTGTCACCTGATTTGCTGAGCCGTATTTCTGGTTCAATCGAACAAGCCCTCGAACTAGGACAGGGGATTATTAAACTATTGAAGATTAACGACAACAAAACGACGATTGAAGCAAAAAGTGTGGAGACTGCCGTCTCGACGAATAATTTTGCGAGGGGATCCGGAGGTTCGGCCGAGGACGAGCGCGCCGACTCTGCGACGGCAGGCGTCGGCGACGCGCCCCGAGGCAAGATTGGTTCGCTCGAAACGGCAGCATCAACAATTTATACTTTCTCTCAACGCTACGCTTGCGAACTCCACCCTGATGAACTTATCCCTGAGCTTGAACCACGTTTGTTTAGTTTTAACGCTCCCCAGGGTGCCTGCCCGACCTGCACTGGTCTTGGCACGCGCATGGAAATCGACCCAAGCTTGATTTTGAATCCAAATTTGACTATTGCCGAAGGCGGTATCCGCCCATTCAATCGTATCAATCAAGAATCTTGGTGGTTGAAACGCCTCGATGCAGTTGGGAAAAAGCAGGGTTTTTCGATTCATACTCCGATTCGCGAACTCTCTGAGGAAACTATCCAAAAAATCCTCTATGGAACTGGCGATGAAAAATATAAGGTTGATGTCGGAGGACACGGCAAATGGGGTGATGGTGCGACATAC
This sequence comes from uncultured Candidatus Saccharibacteria bacterium, assembly GCA_949070545.1. Taxonomy (GTDB): domain Bacteria; phylum Patescibacteriota; class Saccharimonadia; order Saccharimonadales; family Saccharimonadaceae; genus Nanosyncoccus. Next base: position 2,497 of record CARTQV010000051.1, read on the forward strand.
CAAAGCACTTACGAAGGAGTCATCCCGACCCTAGAGCGACGCCATCGTGAGACTGACTCCGACTTCGTGAAGAAGGACATCGAACGGTTTATGCGTGTACACGAGTGTCAGACTTGTCATGGTGCACGTTTGAAACCGGCCGTGCTCGCCGTAACGGTGCACGGGCTTAGTATCGTCGATATGTGTAATTTTGATGTCGATGCGACTCTCGAAGTTTTGAAGAAAGACCTTGAGTTTAGCGAATCCGAGCAACAAATCGCTGAACCAATTATTAAGGAAATTCGTGAACGTGTTCAATTTATGCAAGATGTCGGATTAGGGTATCTCGAACTCGGACGAGCTGCGAATACGCTTTCGGGCGGCGAAGCGCAGAGGATAAGACTAGCAACACAGATTGGCTCTGGCCTGCAAGGTGTGCTCTATGTCCTCGATGAACCGAGTATTGGTTTGCATCAGAGAGATAATGACAAACTGATCGCAACTCTGAAACATTTGCGTGATCTAAAAAATACCGTGCTTGTCGTTGAGCATGATGAAGACACCATGCGCGAAGCAGATTACATCATTGATATTGGCCCTGGCGCAGGAAAGAACGGCGGTCGTCTGATTGCGGCTGGTACGCCCGATGAGGTTGCGAAAAATGACGATTCAATCACAGGGAAATATCTCTCTGGGAAGTTGGAGATCCCCGTTCCAAAGAAGCGCCGAACGCCAAAAAAAGGCCAAGAACTGGTTGTGGTCGGCGCACGCGAAAATAATCTTCAAAACATTGATGTCCATTTCCCGCTTGGGGTCATGACGGTAGTTTCTGGAGTTTCGGGTAGTGGGAAGTCAACACTCGTGAACGAAATTTTGGCAAATGAATTATTGGCGAGGCTACATCGCGCTCAGACTGTCGCCGGCAGTCATGAGCGTATCGACGGTATTGAATATTTAGATAAGGCGATTGTTATTGACCAAAGCCCGATTGGCCGCACCCCGCGCAGCAATGCTGCGACTTATACTGGAGTTTTCAATCAAATCCGTGAACTTTTTGCAGCGCAACCCGAAGCGGAAGTTCGTGGCTACAAAGCCGGGCGTTTTAGCTTCAATGTCAAGGGTGGTCGTTGCGAAAACTGCCAAGGTGACGGTGTGAATAAAATCGAAATGCATTTCCTGCCTGATGTTTATGTTACTTGCCCAACCTGTCATGGTAAACGTTATAATCGTGAAGCTCTTGAGATCAAATATAAGGGTAAGGACATTTCTGATGTCTTGAATATGACAGTTGATGAAGCGGTCGAATTTTTCGAGAATATCCCAACTATCGCTGGAAAATTGAAGACGATTCAGGAGGTTGGTCTGGGTTACATCAAACTTGGCCAGCCTGCGACGACTTTTTCGGGTGGGGAAGCGCAGAGGATCAAGCTTGCGACCGAATTGTCACGAAGAAGCACAGGGAAGACGCTTTACATTCTCGATGAACCGACTACCGGACTTCATACCGACGACGTGAAGAGGCTACTCGAGATCCTCGGGAGGTTGGTTGATGGTGGCAACTCAATGATCATCATCGAGCATAATCTCCATGTGATTAAGTCCGCTGATTGGATTATTGACATGGGGCCCGAAGGTGGGTTGCACGGCGGACTAGTTTGTGCCGAAGGAACACCCGAACAGCTTGCAAACAAGGGTAACACCCCGACTGGGAAGTATCTCCGTAGTGTGCTGAAACACTAGCCTGTGGAAAACTTTCCAAAAAAGTCAGAAAATACCCGAAAAAGTCATTGACTGGTCGATTCCACTCATGTAAAATATAAAACACAAAGGTCATGAGACAAAAATAAAAAATAAAGGAGAAAAAATGTCTAAAATCTCAAAAACAGTCGCAGTTCTCGGCGTGGTTGCTGGACTCGGTGTTGCCGCATTACCTATCAGCACTTATGCAGCAAACCCTGAGACAGTCAACTTGAACGTTAAGGTTGTTGACAAGATTGAGCTTAACGCTGACAGAACAACCGCCAATATCAACGCTACGAATGGCGCAGACGTTACTGGTCAAGAAGATACGGTTACTTTGACCGTCAAAACTGGTAACAGCAAAGGTTATACTTTGAATGCTAAGACTGGGAACACAGACTTGGCTGATGGCTCTGGCAATTCAATTCCTGCTGGTGCACCACTTGTAGGTTCTTCACTTTGGGGTATGAAAGGTGGCAATCAAGCCTTCCAGAACTACACTGGTTTGCAGACCACTGATCAATTAGTCAAGAAGACGGCTATCGCTCCAACGAGTGGCGAAGACACGACCCCTGTTACTTTCGGCGTCACAACGGCCGCTAATCAAGCTGCCGGGACCTATACCGGAAACGTAGTCTTTACGGCTATCGCTAATATCTAATCCTTAGATAGCAAAAATAAAACTCCGCCCTCTCGCAGGGGCGGAGTTTTTTGCCACCTTGCGCTTGATTTTTAAACTTTAGTGCTATATAATAGAGAAAAATAAGGAGGTAAATGAAAGTTTTTTCGCGAATGAGCAAGTTTTGCGTCGTTGCTGCATTGGCTGTGACCGCTGCTTTATCAAGTTTTAATCCAGTCTTCGCCGAGGAAGAAGCTCCCGATTTCGGGTTAGCGATTTCTCCATCAACTCTTGAACTTGCTGATTTGAAACCAGGTGAGACGCTTAATGGAGCTTTCACTCTACAAAATACTGGCAAAAAAGATTGTAATTTTACGCTCACCGTACAACCCTTTAGCGTTTCAGGAGAAAATTACGAAAAAGACCTCGAGACTGTGACAAAATATAATGATATTATCAACTGGATAACCTTTTCAGATTCGACAGGCGTTTTGAAAGCTGGCGAGAGCAAGGAGATTGAGTTTCGTGTTCAGGTGCCAAAAGATGTTCCTGATGGTGGCCAATATGGCACGATTATCGCCGAGGCGACTAACGACGAAGATGAGTTGGCCAGCGCGTCGATTTCGCTCGGACGTCGTGTCGGATTAATTTTCTACTCCCAAGTTTCCGGTAAAACGCGTATCGCTGGTTCGGTTGAAGAGAACAAGATTCCTGGCATTCTATTCAACCCGCCAATTTCCGCTACTTCTATTGTCGAGAATACTGGGAATACGCATATTACTGCCACCTATACCTTGCAAGTTTTTCCACTTTTCAGTGACGAAGAAATCTACACTAATGAAGAAAATCCAGCAACTAGCCTCATCATGCCAGAAACCCGTCGTTTCAACACGATTTCTTGGGATGATGCCCCACATTTCGGTGTATTCAAAGTGAAGCAAACCGTCAACGCTTTCGGCCAAGACGATGTAACTGAGAAAATCATTGTCATCTGCCCGATTTGGTTGCTC
>CARTQV010000052.1 GCA_949070545.1 uncultured Candidatus Saccharibacteria bacterium
AATCTCCGAAACGTTGGCTACCCCCTCCGCTGCCTAGCTAGTTAGTGTCTATAGTAGGAGGGGGGGACAAGCAGTGAATAAAAAATTATAAAATTTTATAGACAAATACAACAATCCAGTGTATAATATATAAAATATACGGGAGTTGACATATGAATCCAATAAAGACTAAAATTATTACTACAGTTGCAGCCGTTGTCATCGGAGGAGGAGCAGTTGTTTCTGCAACGACCATTCCGTCACATCAAGACGCTGGTCTTCAACCCAGCACCGAAACACGCCAACAATCAGAACCTCAAATTACTACCAACATAGAAGAAGTTGTAGTTGCTGTCGCCTACGACACTGAGTATGTCGATGATAGCAGTTTGCCAAAAGGCCAAACAAAAGTCATTACGGCCGGAAAAAATGGCGAAAGGACCGATTATTATGAGGTTACGTATATTGATGGCGTTGAGAGTAAACGAGAGCTTACGAAATCTGAAATTACAGTTGCTCCAGTAACGCAAATCGTCGCAAACGGATCTTACGTTGCTCCGCCTCAGACCGTCCATTGCGAAAACGGGTCTTACACCAATTCTGCCGGCAATACTGTTTGTCGTCCATCACAAACCAACACTGGTGGCGCCACTGCAATTTGCGGAGACGGATCTTATAGCTACAGTCAATCTCGTCGAGGGACTTGCTCTCACCACGGTGGTGTCGCTAGATGGTTATAATCTTCTCAAAAATACAAAATCGCCTCTTCAATATATTTTATTTCTGCTTCATCTAACCCATACTCCTGATACAACCGCTGATCGATCTCCTCCATGCTCGCTGTCCAATCAATCTCACTTTCATCCCCCAGCTCCACCAACGGTACAAAATGATAAACTCGTCGCGGTGCTGACTGTGAAACTTTACTTGCCTTGACTAATATTCGGAAAAACTTCGTTCCTGTATATTTCTCAAAGTTCCGCGCCTCCGTCTCGCTAGCCAAAATCGCCACGAGATACGTCTGTGAGCATACTGAGGGCGGAGAAAGCACCTCTGGCCGCCCAATAATGTATCGGTCGTTGCCCGTACCACCCGCCGCCGGCAAAATCACTTTCGGCCGATCAACTAAAGCCACGTTCTTAGAGATATCATCCCGCGCAATATATCTTCGACATAAAGAGGGGAACTTGTCGCCCATGTGCATAAAGGTCCGAAGAAATTCCAAACGGTGTATTCCCTAAAATCAATTCTTCCACTCTCCCAAGCTTCCGTTCTTCAATCACCTGCTCTACCTTCTGCACAATCCCCGCCAAAATCGGCTCCCGAACGAGCACCGTCTCCTTTCCGAGCTCACGTTGTTTCTGCTCGGTCTTACCTTTTTCGTGCAAAACATAATAGCATTCCCCATCGTAACCTCTTTTTGCCAAAAAGTAGCAAATCCCACCACTGAGATTCACCCATGGAAACACTTCCTTCGCTTCCGTGTAAACCACCAGCTCCTTCAACCCAGCCTCCCTCGCCATTACTTTCCGAAACTTACCCAGCAAATTCTCTCGCCCACCCGCGAACCAACGCGCCGGAATCACTAGAGACAGATAGCTTGGTTTAAGCTCCAACATCTTATATACAAATTCTTGATAAATCGGCGCGTCGTTGCTTCCGCCCGCACCACCAATATTATGATAAGGTGGATTTCCAACAATCGCCTCAAACTCCTGCTTAAAAACCACGTTTTGATCTTCTTCTAATACATCTAACACGATAACGTTTTCTTCAACAACTTTTTGCGCCCGTTCAATCATTTCATCACTCGGTTCCTCCGCAAATCTCAGTTGATAATATTCAACAAAAGTTTTCACAAGATTTTCTCGCGCCCTCGCGACTTTATCCACCTTAATTTCGACCCCAAAAACTGCCTCAAGCGCTCGAAACGCCCATTTTTCCCATTCAACATCTGCCACATTTTCATCAACCACTTGCAACTTGCGATCAAAAATCCCTACGCGTTGTTCAAGAGGAATCTCTCGCTTCAACAAAGCATCATATCGACTTGTGAGATACGGTGCTTCGCCACACGCCAGCTCCAACCGTTTTGCCTGAACGTATTCTTGCCACTTTCGCTCTGCCCGCAATTTTTTCCCATCATGCCAATCTTCATCCACCAAATCGTTCTGTGCGCTAATCACCCAAAACGGCGTTGCCACCTCTGCCCGCGCATCGGTTCTATATTTCATCTCTCGCTCACCTTCCGTTCATAAGCTTCGACTTCTGCCGCATGTTCCTCTCGCACAGTTCGATCCGGAAAAACACGACCCGCCATCAACATTTGCTTCGTTTTTCCGATCTCCTGTGTTGTCAAAACTTTTTGTCCAGAGACCCCCTTCAAGGTTGTACCAATATTCGCCTGTGTACAAACAAAACAATCTTCCGGCAAACCATCAATTACTTTCAATGTCGCTTCCCGCCCAAAAACTATCACCGAAAAAACTGGCACTTTGTCCCCAACCACAGCTCTCACTGCTTCAACATGTCGCATATTTTGCCGTACTGGACTATAAAACTGATATTTATTTTTTCCATACGCCGCAACTTGAGTCCAGTGTATCCGCTCTCCATGTCCATAAATCCATCCAACATAATCTTTCGACTCAAATACAAATACTCCGTTTTCATTCACTGCCAAACCGTCGATCTGCAATAAATCTGCCGCCGCCATCACCCGCGCCGTTCCAGTTTTTTCAACCCGATCCACTTTGGGCAAATAAAAATCCGCAAAAATCATCTCCGAATCAAAAAATCTCTGCAAACTAAACAACAGTCTCCGTTCGCCCGGCGTCAACTCTACTGGATAAGGCGACCAGATTTTCGTCCCTTGAATCTTATAATTTCCACCCTTTTGCATAATTCTATTTAACCATAAACCCCTCACGAAGCAAACTCTTCCCAAAATCTTGACTTTATGCTACAATGCTATTGACAGTCTGGTATCAGACTATTTTTTGTTCATACATACCAGCAAGAAAGGAGTCCCATGTCGAACAAATCCCACAAGCCAAAAACCAAAATCACAAAAATCTCCGCTAAACCCCCAGAAACTGCGGAAAAACCCGCAAAAAACCACAAGACCCCAAAAATTACCGTTCCGAGCGTCCCAAAATCGGCCTCGAAGCCAAACAAAAAATCCCGCAAAAATGGTGCAGAGAAGCCCCTGAAAGAAATTTTTATCTTAGCCCGTCCTTTTGTAGCATTTGGTCGCTATCTACGCGACTCATGGCGAGAACTGCGCCAAGTCCGCTGGCCAAATCGTAAAGCCACCTGGAAAATGACCGTCGCAGTTTTGATCTATTGTGCGATTTTTATCGTTTTCATCGTTTTGCTCGACACGTTCTTTAACTTTATCTTCAATTTATTATTAACTAAATAACAAAAGGAGAATATTATGGCAGTCAACCGTTATGATGATACCCGCGCGTGGTATACAATCAGTACTTATAGTGGTTATGAAGACAAGGTCGCCGACAGCATCAAACAGCGTCTCGATAGCCCCGAATTCGAAGGAAAGATTTTCGACGCAATCGTCCCAAAAGAGAAGCGCATCGAAATCAAAAACGGCAAACGTAAAGTCGTCGACCGCAAGATTTTTCAAGGTTATGTACTCGTCGAGATGAGTCTTTCGGACGAAACTTGGTATATCGTGCGCAACACTCCAGGCGTTACTGGCTTCGTCGGAAATGGTACTCAACCAACTCCAGTTTCTGAAAAAGAAATCCAAAAGATCAAAAAACGCATGGGCGTCGAAGATCCGAAATATTCCGTCAATTATGAAGTTGGCGAAGTTGTTTCAATCATCGACGGGCCCTTCAAAGGTTTCGAAGGCACAATTTCCGAGATTGATACCGGAAAAGGGAAACTCAAAGTTATGGTCTCGATGTTTGGTCGCGAAACGCCCGTCGAACTCGATGCCTTACAAGTCAAACAGCTATAACCCTTTTACTTCCAGTTTTCCATTTTCGTCCAGTTGCACTGTCTTGTCGCGCTTCACTGCCGATTCTAAAAGCACATGCCCCGCATGACCCGACCGCGGGGCTGTTTCTGGACTCAGCTCTATCTCATTTTTCCAAAAATCTTCATTCACGCCTACTGCTCGTCCAATTTCCCGACTCAGCTCCTTCTGATTACCTTCATATTTACTCGCAAAGTTCTCCAGAACAACTTGTTTATCGTCATAAAGCAATATGCCTTTCGGCTCAGCCCCCGTTCGTGCCATCACTTTTAGCCAGCCATCCAAATCTTTATGCGATGTTACGAAGTACATCTCATCTACCCCAATCCGCACGGCTTTTGCACTCTCTAATATTTGTCCATATCGCTCTCTGAGCGGTTTCGACGCGTTGCGTTCTGTCGCAATCAACGTGTGTAAGAAACCCCGATCTTCTTTCGCATGCGCAACCACTTTTGATACACTGTCAAGCTCCTCAAACCCATTTTTTGCAAAAGTGCCACGATCAATCAAAGACTGCATATACGGCAAGGCTGGTGGCACCTCTCCTTTTTGATAAAGATTTTCATCCCAAATCAATTTTCCTGCCTCATCAAACGAGAAATACTTCCTCATTTCCACATCCGATATGTCACCTTCATAGTCATATACCGATGAACTTCCCAAAAACGGGTTAGCTTCATCATATGTCAACATCCGCACTAAGTTACCATCAACACTATTTTTTTCTCCAAAGGAGAATCCACCATCACCCCAAGTCTCAACTTGGTTCTTGAGCGTATACAGCTCCCGCGGATCAACTTCCTTACTCGTCTGTAACATCTCATATGGCGCCGGTCGCGACGGCACGACCAACTGCGTCTCACCACCCAAAACATCTTCTGGTGCCGCCAAAAATCCAGCTATATTGCCACGCGTCCCTGGCAGCGCGTCAATTCCATCCATACCCCAAGAAATACCCTCAAAACCCGAGTTCATGTCAAACGCACTGGCTTCTGGATCATCCTCAACTAAAGCCACTCCGTTTTTCAATGCGCCAGTCTGAAAAATCTTCTCCAGCTTTGGTACCGTCGAACCATGATATAAATAATTTCCACTTGGGAACCTCTCTGCCAACCCCCCTGAGCTCATTTCCGTCAGATCGAATACCTTCTCCCGCAGCCTTTCAACCGTTTGTTGTTCCTCCTTCGACAACTCCTTATTCTCTCCCAAAGTTTCCTCGCCAATTGCTTGATTGAACGAATATCTCTGCTCATAGTTTAGCGCATAGTCCAAACTCTCCTTAATCCCAGCCCGCTCTGCCGCATGATAAATCCGATCCAATTTTTCTTCTTTCAAATTATCATCCATCCGTGCTGGCATCTCGTTCACAATCCTGAGTAACATCTCTCCTCTTCGTCGATATCTTTCACGATCTGCTTTCTCCGATGTTTTTTCAGGTCCCAAAGTAAACACCCCGCCCATCGCGGTTTCTTTCAACGTCGCCCATTCTGCGTTTATATTGCGCACTCCGCCATCTTTTTCAGCATTATTCATGCCTCTATCATATCACGCTTTCGCTAAAGCCCCACCAGTGAAGTAGAAAATGACACTACCTTATCCTCTCATTATAGCACACATCTCTAAAAAAGTCAATATCTAGACAGTCTTTTTGCCTTGTGGTACAATAAAACCGTTACGCACGGTTAATATTAATCGTATCGGGAGCTTCACCCGAAAGGAAACTATATTATGGCAGGAAAAGTT
>CARTQV010000053.1 GCA_949070545.1 uncultured Candidatus Saccharibacteria bacterium
TTGACAAAACGTCTAATCTGTGCTACAATGGAAGTATGGGAGTGGAATACTCCTCGCGGTTTGAGAATGTAGTATATCGAAAGGGGGTGCTCTGTATGAAACAGAGCAAAATAATCAAGAGCTTGATTATTTTGACGCTTATAATAAGCGTCATGGTACCAGACGGTACCATGAGTGCTGACGCTGCGACGACTTCGCAGCCTGAAATTGGCACAATCCAACGCAAGGATGGCCAATCTCTAAAAGATTGGCTGAAGGAGCATAAGGCGCAGAAGTTGACGCCACAGACTCCTGCACCAACTACGAAAGAAAAAGTCAGTGCCAAAACTAAGGAGCTGGAAGAAAAGGCCAAGGTCGAGGCGCCGAAGCTGAAGAAAAAAGCAAAAAAGTTGCTGAAAAAGGCGGCAAAAGTCGCCAAAAAAGGTGGCAAAAAAGGCAAAAAGCAGGCCAGAAAGCTCACCAAAAAGGCGAAAAGGCTGTTGAAAAAGGCTAACAAGTACATCTCGGACTACCGCAAACAGTCCGAAAAAGATGTTATGGACTGGGCGAAGAATCAGGGGAAAAAATAGCTCAGAAAAAGCAGCGAGTATTTTTTCGAAAAAACCAGTCTATATCAACCATCAAACCGCCGCGGTCGGAATCCTTCGGCCGCTTTTCCATTTTTCAGAAAAATCCCTCTTGTCGGGAGAGAAGAAATGTGATAATATTAAAAACAGATTTTATATTAAAAAGGAGCATTATGCCTGAACCTAAAAAACAGAGTAGTCCACGTAAGACTGGTCTTCGTCGCAGTCATCTCCGCTTGAAATTGGCTCGTGCCGTGAATCGCACTTCTCCAGTGAAAGCTTTTGAAACCGCGAAGAAGACGCCAAATTTGAAGGTCAAAACCGTGAAACCTGCTTCAACGAAGAGTGTGAAAGCGAAGAAAGCGGAACAAAAAACCAAGGTAGTAAAGAAAACTACCACGACAAAAGTCACCAATACTAAAACTAAAAAATCTAAATAAAAGGAAAAATTATGGCTAGCAACCGGCACTTGGGGAGAATAATTGTATTACAGAGCTTGTATGAATACGAGTTCCGCAAAAAAGCCGGGGACGAAACGGCCGATATCGACGTTATCGTCGCAAAGAACATTGAGCCTTATGCGAAAGCTTTGGGTGACACCGAGTTTGTTTATGGGCTAGCGCGCGCAGTGTCTGGCAAGTTCGAGGAGCTAGACACTGTTTTGCAACCACTTGCCCCAGAATGGCCGATTTCAACCATTGCTGCGATCGATCGCAATGTCTTGCGCATGGGACTTTATGAACTTAGTGAAACCGCTGAAACCGTGCCACCAAAAGTCGCCATCAACGAAGCCGTTGAGCTCGCGAAGGCATTCGGCTCGGATAATTCGTCAAAGTTCATCAACGGTGTACTAGGCACGGCCTACCGCCAAATCTATAATGAAGAAGAAACCTCTCCAAAGGAGAATCATAATGAAGCAAAAGCAAAATCGACCGACCACGCCGACGCGAAAGCCGCAGACGGAAGCGTCGAAGGGACCGAGGAAAGTAACGAAGGAGCAAGCGCCTAGAGCAGCGAACATGCCCGAAAGACGCAAAGTTCCCGAGGCTTTGCCCCTGAAATCTGAACGCGAGAAGACTAACGCTTTTTCGCGTCTCACGACCCGCGTTTTCAAAAAACCAGCAATTAAAGAAGTTGTGCGTGAGCCGACTGCCGGCGGAATCGTATTTCGCATGGACAAAAGCGGAAAGGATATTGAAATCCTATTAATCCAAGACTCGAAGGGTCGTTGGACCATCCCGAAGGGACATATCGAAAAAGGCGAAACCGCGAAACAGACTGCAATTCGTGAAATCGGCGAAGAATCAGGCCTGTTCCATATCCAAGTTCTCTCTTGGCTTGGGAAGATTCATTTTCAATATCGCCGCATTGATAAATTAGTCCTCATGACGACGCAGATTTATCTCGTGCGCGCGATGGACAATGCCGAAATCCCAACCAAAGAGCAATGGATGAAGGGTATCAAATGGTTCAAATTCAACGACGCGCTCGATGCGATCGAATATGAAGACATCGAAAAACTTATGTTGCTCGCCAAAAATAAAATTCGTCAAGGAGTCTAGGAGGTAAAATGGATCCAAACATCAAAGCAGAATACCAAGCTTTTGCCCGTGAGAAACTTGGGTTCGAGTTTAACGACATCGAACTTTTGATCACAGCATTGACGCACCGTAGTTATGTCAACGAGCACAAAAAAAGTACCAAAGAACACAACGAACGACTCGAGTTTTTGGGCGACGCCGTGCTGGAATTGGTTAGTTCGGACTTTCTGTATCGTGAATATAACGAGCCAGAAGGGATTATGACGGCTTGGCGCTCAGCATTAGTGCGCACAGAGAGTATTGGTGCGGCAGGCGAAGAGTTAGGCTATGAGTCATTAGTGCGATTGTCGAAGGGCGAGAAACACGGATCGAGCCGGGCACATGCTTCGATCTTGGCCGATTGTTTCGAAGCTGTTATTGGTGCGATTTATCTCGATCAAGGTTATGATGCTGCTCGTGATTTCATCGCAAAACATATTTTAGTCAAAATCGACAAGATTCTCGAAGACGGCAGTTGGCGCGATCCGAAGTCATATTTGCAGGAGTTAGCACAACATAACGATGGCGCAACGCCAGTCTATAAGGTTCTCGGTGAAGAAGGTCCTGACCACGACAAAACTTTCACGATTGGAGTTTATGTTGGAAAACAGTTGAAGGGACAGGGGACTGGGCACTCAAAGCAGGAGGCCGAAGGCAAAGCTGCAGCTGAAGCCGTCAAAGGATATTTGAAGCTCCAAGGGAAAAAGCAGAAAACTCGCTAGGGCGTGGTTTGATACTTTACGGCTCGAGAAAAGTTTGTTATAATTAGAATAATAATAATCAAGGAGAAAAAATGCTAGCGATTCGTATGCAACGTAATGGCCGTGTACACGCCCCTGTGTATCGGATAGTCGTCCAAGAAGCGCAGCGCCACCCGCTTTCGGGTCGTGTTGTAGCCGAGGTCGGCAACTACAACCCTGAAACCAAGCGTGTGGTTTTAGATAAAGAAAAACTTGAGTTCTATCTTGGACATGGCGCTCAGCCAAGTTCGCGTGTGGCTTTTGTGTTGAAGAAAGAGGGTGTGAAATTGCCGGATTGGTATAAAGAAACTCCTAAGAAACACGCCCAGGCGAAACACGCCGACAAATTACGCAAAAACCAGCCAAAGGAAGAGACCAACGAAGCAAGCGAAACGGCTGAGACTACGGCCGAAGAAAGCCAAGAATAATTGTCGAAACTTTTCGGCTTATGCTATAATAAGTTTAAGCATTAAATAACTGGAGATCAGATCATATGGCAACCATTGACCAACAATTTGTAGAATATATCGTAAAAACTCTGGTAAACAATCCAGACAAGGTCGTCGTCGACCGCGAAATCGACGAGCGCGGAGTTCTTTTAAGCCTCAGCGTTGACCCAGAAGATGTTGGTCGCGTGATTGGCAAACGTGGTGCCACTGCCCAGAGCATTCGAACATTGTTGCGTGTACTCGGGACAAAGAACGGCGCACGCTATAACCTGAAAGTTGTGAATACTGATGGCGTTGATGGGGGCCATGGGACTGGTGAGACGAGGGCTGATGTTGAAGCGGTCGGAGAATTACGTGCCGACGAAGCCGAAGATAAGGCTCCGCTCGACGGTGGCGAAAAGGCCGATGAACTAGTCGAGAAAACTCGTGCCGAGCTCGCTGATCTGGACGATTTGGATATCTAGAAACCGAGACATAAAGGTTAGAAACGTAAGAAACCGTCAGGGGTGGCTGGCGGTTTTTTGACGAGAAGCGAAACCGCTATTGACTTTTTTAATAAAGTATGCTACAATAGAAGGTAGGCATGGATTTTGTGCCTTGTTGTTTAAAATCTAGAGAATTAATCGTGACTATATATCGACACTTTTTGAAAAAAAGGGGGAATTTTTATGAAAAGAATCTTTGTCGTCGTTTTGGCGGCATTCATCATTTGTTTTCTGGTGGCGGACTTCGACTCTGGAACGGATTTAGCGAGTTCACGACCACTCGTGACAAGCTATCCGCCTGCCATGTCATCAAGCGCTGCTGAACCCGAACGGACCATGAACCCACAAGAAGTAGAGGAACTGGCTTATGGTTTGCAGGACTTCTGGGCTGGAACTGGCTCAGAACTTGCGAAGGTATTGAGCCGTGGATCGAAAATGGCTTCTTCAGCGACCAGTGAACCGAAAAGCGTTGAAGATGCTGACGTCCCACCGCTGAACGACAGAAGCTTGAGCTGGCTCTGGATGGGCTGGACTCACTGCGAAAGCGGTGAGGACTCGTGGGAGTTGACGGCGAGTGATGGTGGCCACGCTTACGGTCGCTATCAGTTCGACGACCGGCACTGCTTAGCAGACTTTATGCGTTTTTGCGTCGAGGAAGATCGTGACAACTTCGAGTCGTTCACGACGTTTTATCACGTCGACAGCAAGGGCAAAGCGCATATTAAAAACACCGAGCGTCTACCCAAGGAATGGAACTGGATCTGCTACACGAAAGGTGAAACCTTTTATGATATGCAGACTAGGTTTGCCCTGGAGGCTTATTATGAGCCCGCGAAGAAAACGCTTGAGAAGAGGTGCAAGGTTGATCTGGACAGTGATTATGGCCCAGTTTTGCATGGCACGCTTCTCAGTCTTGCGATTCGGAACGGCACCTACGCTTCCGGCCTGACGTCAATCATTGATACATATTATAAGGGCATCAATGAACGTGAATGGCTCGAAGAGATTTATGCCGCCGAAGCAGCTCATCACCCCGATCAAGTTTCACGTTGGGGGACGGAACAGAAGAAAATGGCCCTGGAAGCTTTGAAAGCTCTCGGTCGAATTAAGCTGACCGAAAAGGGCATCAAAAAACTCGAGACCAAATACGGTTTCGAGCCGATTCTCTAGATAATCGAAGTGCGCCTGGAGTTTAGGCGCACTCTTTTATTGTTATCGCGTCTACCAAAAAATCGCCCTTGCTCAACTTCAGTGGCGACTTTTTGAACATAGAAGCTCTCAACTTTCATGTTGGCTCGCAGTTAGCCTTATGTTCTTCCGAACTGTTTCTATTATAGCGCAACTTTAGAAAAACACAAGAGTTTTCTGCGATTTTTAGTCGGGGATGTTCACCTCTGTTTCTATTGACAAAATATGAAATCTGTGATACAATGGGATGTAGTACCCATAAAATCCAAAAACAATTCATAAGGAGGGGACAATATGAATCAAAAATGGGAAATTAATCGGGTAAGCACCTCTGAGCGTATCTTCAACAAAATCAACCCTCGCTGGGAAACTGGCGAGGGTTTTCACTCTCCTCCTACTATAGACACTAACTAGCTAGGCAGCGGAGGGAATTACCGAAGTAACGGTAGTAGTTGTAGCTGGCAGACGGAGTGACACTACTGCCAAAGTAGAGGTAGTGGGTGCCGTTACTAGGACCAGCATAAGATGACCAATAGTTACTACCCTGTCCTGGACCGTAGAACGGATTAGGGCTAGATAAGCTACCGGAGTAAATCCTCCCGCTGCGCACAAAGTAA
>CARTQV010000054.1 GCA_949070545.1 uncultured Candidatus Saccharibacteria bacterium
AATGCAAATGTAAGACATTTGCATTACAAATGTTAGTACATGAAGCTGTCTTGCGAAAGTTGTTGGCTTATGCTACAATAAGACCATGGGGTGCTAGCTCATTTGGCTAGAGCGCTTCGCTGGCAGCGAAGAGGTGAGGAGTTCGAATCTCCTGCACTCCACCATTGACAGAATCTAGAATATCTTTTGTAATATATTGCAAAAGATATTTTTGTTTGATATAATATAACTTATGGAAGACCGAAAAGAAAAAGTTAAACAAGCCATAGCCAATGAGAATTTAGAAGGGTTAAAAATATCCAAAAAAACAAGCAAGACCCTAGACGATTACATTGCCGGAAAGATTTCTGCCAGAGAAGCAGCCCAGCAAGTTTATGCCCGTTATGGAGTGGAGTAGTGACTAATAAATTTGTCGATCCATATCTCGACTCTACGACTAGGATACTACGCAACTTGATTGGAGCGACAAATTATCAAGAATTACGACAGGCAGAAGGCAACATAGTTGCATTAGCTGAAATTTCTTTAAACAAAATTCCACGTACCGCAGATCTAACAGAACTTCAAGAAATCCATAAAGCACTATTCGATAAAATTTACGATTGGGCAAGAAAATTACGAACAGTAAACATCAGAAAAGGTAGCAAAGAGTATTTTTTAGACTATAGATTTTTAGAAAATGGAGCAACATTCATTTTTGATAAGCTTCACGAAGAAAGTTGCTTATCGAATCTAGCACGTGAGGATTTTATTAGTCAATTGGCCTATTTTTACGAACAGTTGAACTTTATTCATCCATTTCGAGAGGGGAACGGCCGTACTCAGCGAATATTTTGGCAAAGAATTGCAAATGATGCAGGATACAAAATCGACTGGAGCAAGGTTGTTGGTGATGAGTTAGATAAAGCTTCCTTGATTGGTAGGATAGAAAATAATTTAATTCCTCTAGAAGAGATGTTTAACAAAATTGTAGAGTAGTAATGAATATTGACCCATTTTTTACAGCTATAGACAATGATACGCAAATACAAGAAAAGCTTAAATTACTTGCTGATGATGTTTTTAATAATAACGAGTTTCTATCTCTGATACATCATCAAGAGAATATTTATTTTTCAGAGCTTATGAATCTAGTAAGGCCAATCATTGAACAACACAAAAAAACATTCTTAAACAAGAATGCCTATAGTTATACTGGCAGAATTAATTATCCTCATATTTACTCCATTTGCAGAGATGATAAGGAAGCATATTTTTTACAAAACATATCTAAATGGATGATAATTTGCCTATCCAATGAAAAACAAAAGCATAACATAGATTATATAAAGCAACTACTTAATCATACAAGCTGCCTGCCAGCTGGTGTTGAATTAGCAATATCTAAGGATGGCTTAGTTGACTTATCTGCAATTCAAAATAGCATTAAGCTCTTAGATCATGCTATAGATTTACAGGATGGTCGCAGAATTTATTTACATCAATTTCTAAGACGTCATTTTAATTCTAATTTTGTTGATATTCCACAACTTTTAAATATTTCAATGCAACAAGGCGCAAAAGTCGAGGCAAGAATAGATCCTTTTCGCGTTGGTGAAATGTTGCGCTATAAAAATATAATGGAGTGCGATGCTTGGTATGGTCCGAATTTCAGTAGCAATCTTCTCGAAGCCAAAGATAAGAGAGAGAAAGTAACCATACATCATTTTAATGGAGACAATCCTAGAGAAAAAAATTATAACAAATATGTTACTATTTTTCGAACATCGATGCTAGATATAGACAGTGAGCTCAGGCAGTTTTTCGTAGAAGAATATATACCACGATTGGATTGGCTGCATTCTCCTATGTCAAGCTTTTGTGGCGAATATGTAATCCAGAGGTTTGCTCATTTTGTATACGATCAAAAAAATAAAAATTATGAACATATTGATTGCGCCATACGAATTATTGATAGAAAAGAGTATGCCCAACTATATACAATTGCAAATCAAGGCAATGATCCAGGAGGAAGAGTTGGGAAAAGATTTAAGTTATTTAAAGTTTCTGGAGGCATAAACTATAAAACTATCGAAGGGCTTTTATATGCTTTCTTTAGATATAATATTCAGTTATACGAATACTTTCAAAATATGGCTTTTGAAAAGGCGGATCGCTTATTGCATTTAAAATAAAAAAATAAAATAAAATGGTTCTCACCCTGCACTAATTTATCTTACTAGTTAAACTCCTATCATAAGCAAAATGTATTGTTTTACCGCTCAGTAGATCATTCTCTATAGCAGTTCTGACTTCGCGTACTACGGTCCACCATTGACAGAATCTAGAATATCTTTTGTAATATATTGCAAAAGATATTATTATTGAGAGAAAGGTGACTATCTGATATAATCAGAATATTATATTGGGGGATATCGCACTTTTATTTTTGCAGAGTTCTCCCGGAAAGGTGGAATATATGACACAGAAAATGACAGAGACAAACGTGGTGCTTCCGTTTTTAGACGCTCAAGCACCAACGCAAGTCGAGGGAAACAATACTCAACATCGCCTCGGCGTTGCTGGGTTCTTGAATGACGATACGTTCAAGCGAGAATACCTTCTGCTCTCACGTGTTCAATTTGAAGCCTACGCAAGAAACCCACTGCTAACGGACGTCAACGAAACCGTGACAGGACAAGATTTGTCCAAGAAGCTGCAGGGGATTATGCTAGAGAGTATTCAAGGTATGAAAGACCACTACGCGATTGATGGGTTCACAATCGTCACTCCTGGTCTGGAACTCTTGACACAAGAAATGATCGAAGGGATCGGGGTGAAATTCGTCAGTCTAAGCGCAGCAATCGCCACGGAATGCGCCCAGAAAAAGTTGAAACATGTCGGGCTTCTCGGCACAAAGTGGGATACGGCAGAATCCAGCCCACTCGTGGCAGCCTTAAAAAGGCGTCACATCAAAAGTTACAGCCCGCCAGACGCCAGCATGAGCCAAATACTTACAGCTTGCGCTCAACTTGGCGCGTCAGGAATAATCTATTATCAGCGCCCGTACAAGGCGAGCGACTTCTGTCTCGAGGCAGTCAACTCAATTTGTGAAACTACGCCAAAACTAGACGGAATAGTTCTCTGCAACCCAGAGTTTCGCTGGCTCGCGAAGAAAATCACGAGCAGATGGCCGAAGTTGAGAATCATCGACGCAACTCAGATCCACTGGCAAATCATGCGAAACTTTATCATTGACGCCTAAGACTTAGCTGTTAGACGTCTAACTCGTCCTCCAGCAATGCTGGAGGATTTTTCATAAACATCCATCACGGATTAGCATGATACCACTATAATGCTAACGGGCTTTGTGCGCAGCGGGAGGGTCAACTCCAACAATGCTAAGCCTCTTGGCAACTCCGGGCAGAATGGCTACTATTGGTCATCAGCTCCTAACCCTGGCGGCAACGGCGCTTACGACCTCGACTTCAACGGTAGTGACGTCTATCCGTCCGACAACTACCGCCGTTACTACGGCTTCCCCCTCCGCTGCCTAGCTAGTTAGTGTCTATAGTAGGAGGAAGGGAGAAAAAAGGGCCGCGCCTAGTAGCCGCAACCCTTTTTCGCAATTACAAACTTAGTTATAAATATTCTCGACCGGAATCGACGGGCCCATCGTCGTCGTCAAATAAACCGACTTGACATAAGCTCCCTTGATCGAAGCTGGACGATGACTCTTCAGAGAATCGAAGAACACCTCCGCATTCTGCAAAAGTTTCTCAGTATCAAAATTCGTCTTCCCGAGACCGAGGTGAACAATCGCCTGTTTGTCGACGCGATACTCAACCTTACCGGCTTTTGCTTCCTTGACCGCCTTTTCAATATCGGTCGTCACCGTCCCAGCCTTCGGATTTGGCATCAAACCTTTCGGACCAAGCAATCGTGCAAATTTACCAAGCTTCGGCATATAAGCCGGTGTCGAAATCAAAACATCAAAATCCGTCTCGCCCTTTTCGAGACGCTTCAAGAACTCTTCGTCTTCCGCGATGTCCGCTCCAGCCGCAGCGGCTTTCTTGGCCTCATCAAGCGGCGCAAAAACCGCCACCCGCACGTCTTTACCATTACCGTTTGGCAACACAACTGTCGCACGAATATTCTGGTCGGCCTGACGTGGATCGACATTGAGACGCACATGCGCTTCCACCGTCGCATCAAACTTCGCTGGATTAGTCTTCAAGGCAAGTTCAATGGCCTCTTTCAGCCCATAGAACTTATTCGCATCGACCAATTTTGCCACTTCTTGGTACTTTTTACCGCGACGCTCAATCTTTGGGCGCGTCACTGGCGCCGCACCACGTGGCTTTTCACCTGCCTCTTCAAGCGCCTTCGTCTCCGCTTTGCGCGCTTGACGCTCTTCTTCGGCCTTCACCTCTTCAATGTGTTTTTTCGATTTTTTGCCAGATTTAGCGTATTGCTCTTTCGCCTCTTCGGCTTTTTCCTCGACGTTTTCAAGCGCCGCTTCGACTTCCGCGCCCGCCTGCATTTCGTCAATTTTTTCAGTAATTTCCGCAGATTTGTCTTCTGCCATAGAGATCCTTTCTGTGGTTCTAACGGGGGAGTCCCCCTCCCAACTTGGTTAATTTTGTCTCATTATATCAAAAATCCTCAATTTTGACAATATCTATTGACTTTTTCAACAAGGTGTGCTATAATAGAAAGATAAGTGCCTTCATTTATAGTTCTTTACAGAAAGGAAGTGATGCTTTTTGGTTGTTGCCATCGTACGCTTGGCGCTGTTCTTAGCAATAGTGCCCATAATTCTATGCGTAGCCTACAAATTGGCTTCCAAATTAATTGACACTATCGATCACATGTTTTAAGGAGGGGTTTGTATATGATTCTAACCACTGTCACATTGCTTGTGTTGCCATTGTTCCTATCAGTTACGATGATAGCGCTGCATCTAGGTCTCATCGCCTGTGAGCTATCAAAAGACCACATTACACTTCTACATAGTTCGGGGGTGTATGCCGACACGTTTTTCGACACTTTCTGTTTCTTTGCTAGCGCAAAGAAATGGCGAAGAAGAATGTTGACCATGATTCTTGCGGAGGCTAGCTGTCTCACCGCCATAACCTGGACAATATGTCTATATGCAATCGGCGAAAAGACGGCTATTCTACCCGTAGCAACAGTTGCGTTGTGCTTGTTCATCATTGCGTTCATATTAAACATCCACAATCGTCACTTCGCAAAACTGCCGCTTTTCTTGGCGTTACATTCTAGCGCCTTAGTAAGAAGAGTGCAAACGTAATGCGTCGCATTACTCTGGTCCGACTTTTGTCGGACCATTTTTGTGCGCAGCGGAGGTATAAACTTACCAGCTTCTAAACCATTGTTCGGTTCAGGACGTTATGGTAATTATTGGTCTTCCGCTGTTTTGAACGAGAAGACCAGCTATTTTCTTGATCTACGTGCTAGTGATCTTAGTCCGTCCCACAGTGATAACTATGGTCGCTCTGTTGGTCGCTCCCTCCGCTGCCTAGCTAGTTAGTGTCTATAGTAGGAGGAGAAGAAGGAGAAG
>CARTQV010000055.1 GCA_949070545.1 uncultured Candidatus Saccharibacteria bacterium
AATTAATTGATTGATAGTTGGCACAATTAAATTCCCTATTAGGTTGATAATTATATAATATTTGGTCGACTAAGCACAGCAATTTTAGGCGACCTGAAACTCTTTCATCTATTATACATCAGACAGGCTAAAAAGGCAAGA
Source organism: uncultured Candidatus Saccharibacteria bacterium (assembly GCA_949070545.1). Lineage (GTDB taxonomy): Bacteria > Patescibacteriota > Saccharimonadia > Saccharimonadales > Saccharimonadaceae > Nanosyncoccus. The sequence goes on from CARTQV010000055.1 coordinate 142, forward strand.
ATTTAAAAGAGCCCTTTTTAGAAGGGCTCTTAAGCCAAGTTTGGCTTGTTCGAGAAAGAGAGACTACGCAAAATTGAGGTTTACGGTTTTTCTACTTCCCTTCGTGTGGCAAGGAGGTTTTCTAGCTTAACTACCTTCTCCAGCAAGAAATAGTAATCATAACTATTGAACCAGTAAACTGCTGCCTCTGTACCATGTTTATGCTCCTGTGGCAATTCACAATAGACACAGAATTGCTTGCCAAAATCTTCTTCAGAGTCATAATAATCAACGCGAATTTCACCGCCTAAAACTTCGATGCGAGTTGTCAGACTTTTATACCGAAGATAAAAGTCTGATTTTTCCGCTAAGTTTCTCTGCTCTAACTTGAGATGGTTCTGCCACTCTAGCTGTTGACTCTTCAACCACATGGCTGTGTCGTTGTCTGTATCCCAATGGCAATACGGATATACACCAATATAAGCAAGGCGTTCAAACCAACTCGAACCCCTACAAATCTCTGATCTGTAATCTGGCACTAGATCACAAGATTGCTCGGAAAACTGGTTACGCAACCCTTCGAGTTCCGTGACCAGTGCCCATACCTGTTTACTCGTCTCTTTGCGCTCTTTTCTTTTGCTCATAGAAATTCCCCCTTATTTTTGGTAAATTACTTGCAAAATTAGACCTCTTGCAAAGGCTATACCTTCATTGTAGCACAGATTGCATAAAAAGTCAATAGTAATTATGTATATTTTGTAGTTTTGGCAAATATTTAATAATTTTGTGCGCAGAGTATTTCTCTGCCCCGTAGTAAGACACTCTACGTCGTTGGAGAGGGTGGTATCTATTGGTCATTTACTGTTGCGTATGAATCTAACAAGAGTTATGACTTTTATTTCGGTAGCAGTGCCTATCCACTTGATAGCAGTTCTCACTTCGGTGGCTTCTCCCTCCGCTGCCTAGCTAGTTAGTGTCTATAGTAGGAGGAGGAGGGGGGAGGAGACACACAACCAAAAAAAAGCTCTGCCTAGAACTTCCTAGGCAGAGCATGGTATTATTTCGTTTCTATTTCTTGGTCTTTTTCGTTCCAGCTTTATTTTTGGCGACCTCGGCGCCGTTATTCGCCTCAACTAAGAAATCCAAGGTTTTGTCGATAACCAGACGATTACGAATGTCCTTCTGGACTTCTGGTTTTTTCAGGTTCGCCAAGGCTTCCTTCGACTTTTGATAAACATCTTTCAGTTCGGCGATCTTCAGCTCAACTTCCTCGTCAGTCGCTTCGATTTTCTGTTCACGCGCCAAAATCTGCAGAACTAGTGACGCTTTCACGCGGTCCTCAGCCAGAGCACGAGCAGTCTTCTCCCACTCATCGGGCGTCTGTCCAGCCCGTTTCAAATAATCCTCAAAGCTCATGCCTTGAGAGGCGGCATTGCGTACAACATCTTCTTTGATGAAACGTAGCTGATCTTGGACCAGAATCTCTGGAGCAGAAACCTTCGATTTCTCGACCAATTCCTTCACCAGATCATCGCGATAGCGTTCAATTGCTTGGTGGCGATTCTGGGCTTCGAGATTTTTCTTGATGTCAGCTTTCAAGTCAGCCATGGTCTTGAAATTACCACACTTTTTCGCAAGTTCGTCGTCGGCTTTTGGCTTAATTACCTCATTAACTTGCTTCACGAGCACCTCGAAAACAGTTTTCTGTCCAGCAAGACTCTTCTCAGGATAATCTTTTGGGAAAGTCAGCTCAAGGTCAAACTTATCGCCTGCTGAATGTCCGACGATACCATCTTCAAATCCAGGGATGAACTGTCCCGAACCGAGGCTAAGATGATAATCTTTTGCTGAACCACCTGGGAAAGCTTCTCCGTCTTTCTTTCCGACAAAATCAATAATCACTTCGTCACCAAGCGCAGCAGCCTTTTTCGCAACCTTTTTTTCGGCATAAGCGTTCAAAATATTGTCAACAATTTCTTCGACGTCTTTTGTGGAAGGCTCGGTTTTGGCCATTTTGGCTTTCAATTTTTTGAAATCACCGAGTTTTACGTCTGGCAAAATCTCTGCGACAGCGGTATATTCGGCAGCTTCTTCAGGGACATATTTCGTGACATTGACTTTTTCCACAGCAATAACGGGTAATTGTTTTTCAGCGAGCGCATCAGGAAGCGTCGAATGGACGGCGACATCAATTGTTTTCCCTGAAAGTTCGTTCGGAGCGATTTGTTTTTCGACAACCGAAGCTGGAGCTTTCCCCTTGCGGAAGCCTTGGACTTTTACCTGTTCGGCGAGCTGTTTTAGGGCTTCGGATTTAGCTTTTTTGAGGTCGGTAGCGTCGAGAGCCACCTTAAGTTCCACCTTGGTGTCGGATAATTTCTTCGTTGTAATCTTCATACAATATATTATAGCATAGAAGATTAGGGAGTGACAATTCCATCCTCCTCCACGGTGTGGAGATGACGAATCACATCTTTCAACTCAGCTCCGAGTTTCACTTTCGGATTGAAAATATTGTGTGGGTCGAAAGCTTGCTTGATTTCAGCATAGAGCTCACGCTCTTCGGGCGAAAAACTTTGCGTGGCGACAATTGCCTTCAGTCGACCTTCGGGACTGCCACCAGTAAGCGATCCTTCGCACTCGCTAATCAGATGATTATACTGACGTAAAAAAGTCATTGCGAGCTTTCGGCCATCAATCGATGCGTAGTCAATGCATGGTCGAACATGGTAATTTGAGGTCAAATATGAACCAAAAACTGGTAACGCCAAATTCAAGGTCTCTTCAATCATCTTCAGTCCTGTGATATAGTCCGCAAAACGGTGCTTCGGAATGTAGACGTCGTCCGCAATCGCTTGCCGTTCGCCAGCATCATCGTTATTTAAAAAGCTCAGCAGGGCGCTCCTGAGTTCTTGGAAAGTGTCTGCATTCTCGGGAGTTTCGGGAACGGCGAATACACCTGCAGGCAGACCTTCGAGGCAATATTTGATTCTTTTCGCGATACGATGCTTCGAGCCGGCAAATTCCAAAACCGCCGCCCAACCAGCCAAATCTCCTTCGGGTAACAACTGGCAGAAGTTACCGAACTCAGCTGCAATTTTTGCGATGCGAAGATCAAAAAGGTGCACTTCGCGGGGCGAAAACTCGTGCGCAAAATGTAGAAATTTCAATATTGTTTTCAGATCTTGAGAAACAACAATAAGTCGCCGTTCAGCACTTGGCAAGACTTCAACTCGCAAAATCACGTCCGAAATCAGTGCAAGCGTCCCTTGAGAAGCAAACATCAGCGGAAGGAGATTAAATGTACGTTTCTCGTGGACGCGCGTAATGTTTGCATAACCAGCCGGATCAAATGGCTGCATGCGACGGTTCATAATTGTGTCGCCATAACGTTCTAACAACTGATCAATTTTGCGATACAAAGCACCTTCGAAAGAATCTTGAGCCGTTTTCAAATCGACCAAATGCGAGCTATATGGGGCAAATTGTGCAATGTCACCGTTTGAGAGTACCGCTTCGACACGCTCGACAAAATGAAAAATACCACCATGCTGCTCCGAGACATCGTCGGTTGGACAGTTCGCGATAAGTCCACCAATGGTTGCTTCCTCGTTATAAGAAATCGGCAAACAAAGCCCTTGTAGACTTAGTGCAGCATTCAAGCGCCCCAAAGTCACCCCAGGCTGTACGCGCACCAATCGCCCGCGCACATCAATTTCTTCGATACGGCTCATGCGTTCCGTCGAGACAACTAGACCTTCGCCAACCGCCGCGCCGGTTTTGTCGATCCCAGTTCCGCGGATAGTAACTGGGAGCCGGTAGTCGCGCGTGGCGAGTTGGTTTGAAAACCGCGCGAGATGACTGAGATCTTCCGTCGTTTCAGGGAACGCTACCAAGCGTGGCATAATAGCTAGGATCGATTGGTCTCTAGCGTAAGTCGCACAAACCGACGGCCGTTCAAAAACATTGCCGACAATATGCTCATTCAAATACTTCGCGAGTTTACTCAACCTTCCCACCTATTTATGATACTTATTTCAATCATAGCATAATCGGTTCAGAAAGTATAGATTTTTTCGAAAGTTTAGTATAATGTAAGACGATGAAAAGCTCTGTCTATAAGGTACCAAAGAAATGTTGGGTCGGAGACCAACAGAAGATTTGTTATGATTCGCGTGAAGAGGCTGAGGCAGCAGCGCTGGTTGCAGAATATGATTATGGCGCGCCAAAATTAGGAGTTTATAAGTGCGAATATGGCAATCATTGGCATCTAAGTTCACAAGCTAGAACATAATGTGACGAAACTGTCCCCATACACCAGTTTCGAGTTGAAGTTGACCCGTATTAGGTACTAACGGTAACAGTGGTTGAACTGTAATTGTGCGACTTTCACCGCGGTATTCGGCACGATATGGGACGAGCGTAACTTCGCGAGGTGACGAAATATCTTCAAGTGTGAACTTCTGCGTTGTTTTTGGGTTGATGAATCCGAGTGGTAGCTCATCAACGATTAGTAAAACTTGCTCGGCATCGGTTGCGAAGTTAATCTCAGCACTATGCGATGAAAGTGGACGAGATGACAACTCAGAGATAGTTGATGAGGCTGACAGCTCTTCGACAATTTTGACCTTGGCCGACATGGTACTTGGCGCACTGTCACGAGCATCATGAACACGGACTTGAATGAAGTGCTCTGCAGGATGATCGTAGGAACACTCAATAGCGGGTGCACCATTTTCAATCTCAAACTCACCATCGCCATCAAGATCCCAATCATAGCTCAACTTCGTACTTTCGTCACCGAGAGCATACGATTCACTTGCATCAAAATATAACGTTTCGCCAACTCTGGCTTCATAGTAGAGATTGGGCAAAACTGCGACTGGACGACTCAAGATTTTGTCGGTTGAGAAATCTAAATCTTTCGCAATATCAAACACCGCACCATTCGTTTCTGTCGTTAATTCCTGATAAGCGCTCTGATATTTGCTACTCGTCATAACATAAATATTGACAGGGTCAATTTCTAAACTGCGTTTTGTCACTTCGGCGAGCGTCACGCCATCACGGTCTGGTGCGAGATATTTTGCGTCAGTGAGTAACATGATGGATTTTGTTGCACCAACTTGCCATTTCAGGCTATTCATCGCATAGAGAATCGCTGAAAGTGCCGATTCATCGTCATCGCCGCCGCCATCAGTCTTAATCTCATCAAGCTTTGCGACCAAAGTTTCATAATCACATGTATAATCACAGTGTTGGACCGTAAGAAAAGGGTCTTTCAAATCGCGATATTCATAAAGTGCGACTTTCCCACCACTTGAAAAAACTTTTTTGGCAAGCTTCTTCGCTTCGGCTTTATAAGTTTCGATCATTTTTGACATTGAACCACTTGAGTCGATGATAATCGCTAGGTTATGGGTCGTCGCAGCTATA
>CARTQV010000056.1 GCA_949070545.1 uncultured Candidatus Saccharibacteria bacterium
TTCGGAAGAGATAAGCGCTGAAAGCATATTAAGCGCGAAGCCCACTCCAAGATAATAATTCCCTATGGAGACTCCAGAAAGAATATCTGGTTGATAGGCGCAAGGTGGAAGCACGGCAACGTGTGGAGCCGAAGCGTACTAATAGGTCCATCGCCTTTTTATGCTCAAGTCATTGGGTTTTGGTCGGGAGTTATCTTGACAAAAACTGCGATGACTTGGTATACTTAGCTAACAATCGGTGTTTGATCGCACCGAGTGAAGTTTTACATTTCTATCCTTGATAGTCTTATGGACATCAATAAGTTAGGACAGTTTCTGCCCAGACTACTTTGGTGCCCATAGCGCTGGGGAAATACCTGTTCCCATTCCGAACACAGAAGTCAAGCCCAGTAGCGGCGATTATACTGCCACAAGCGGGAAACTAGCAAGGTGCCAAATTATACGAGTAAGCCACCCCAACGGGTGGCTTTTCGTCTTTTATGCTACAATATTATTATGTCATTTGATTACAAAAAAGAATATAAAGAGTTCTACTCGCCGAAAAACCAGCCAAGTATTATTGAAATTCCCAAAATGAATTACCTTGCCGTACGCGGATGTGGTAATCCTAATATAGAGAATGGCGAATATAAACAATCCATTGCCCTACTTTACGCAGTCGCCTTCACGATAAAAATGAGTAAAAAGTCAGATTATAAAATTAACGGTTACTTTGACTATGTCGTTCCACCACTTGAGGGCTTTTGGTGGCAAGATAATAGTGCTAACGGGAACATAGACTATTCTCGCAAGGATGATTTTAACTTCATCTCTCTAATTCGCCTGCCAGATTTCGTCACGAAACATGATTTTGATTGGGCTATTGCAGAGGCGGCGGCGAAGAAGCAAAAAGACTACTCTAAAGTTGAGTTTCTAGAATACAATGAAGGACTATGTGTGCAATGTATGCATATCGGGTCTTACGATGATGAGCCTAAAACGATAGCCAAAATGCATAGTTATATGCAAGATTCGGGCTATCAACTGGACATTCTCAATCCACGTTATCATCATGAGATTTATCTCAGTGATCCTCGACGTTGCCACGAACAAAATCTTAAGACCGTCATTCGCCACCCGATTAAGAAAGGGGTAAAATGAATACCAGTGAAGGGTGCTCAAATGCTCAATGACTTATATCGCCAAATTGCCGCTTACAAGCCTTTTGACGAAAGAGAAGCAGCTAATCAAATCGCAATTTAGACTTTATGTCGAAGAATAAAAATTGCCTTTCTAGAGATAATAAGATAGCGCATCTTTCGACTTCTGCTTGGATTGTCAATTATGAACGTACAAAAGTCCTTATGATTTATCATAATATCTATAATTCATGGGCATGGATTGGTGGTCATGCCGACAACGAGCCAAATCTATATCAAGTTATCAAAAGAGAAATCACAGAAGAAACTGGGATGGAGAATTCTCGTCCGTTAATGGGTGAAAATATTTATGGCTTGAGTATCGTACCAGTAATCGGTCACACCAAAAGAGGGCAAATAGTTAATCCTCATCTTCATCTTGACGTTTAATATTTATTTGAAGCCAATGAAACAGACAATACAAGAATCAAACCAGACGAGAATAGCGGAGTTAAATGGATTAGCTTACACGAAGTTGATAACGCCGTCACTGATATGAGCACAAAATCGATTTATCGTAGATTAACCGATAAGATGCTACAACTAAAACTATGATAATAATCGTAAAATTCCTGTGTTATAATTAGACAAACTGGAGAAAATACAATGCTAGAAGTTAAAAACGAAATCGCCGACCTAATCGACCGCCAAGACATCTGTTTCTTGAGCTATGTTGATGAAAATGGTTTTCCGAGCACTCGTGCGATGCTTAACCCACGCAAACGCAAAGAACTGAAAGAATTCTACCTCACTACGAATACATCTTCACGCAAAGTCCAAGAATTCTTGCGTAATCCAAAGGCTGGCTTATATTTTTGCGATAAGAAATATTACCAAGGCGTTGCCTTCACTGGCACAGTTGAAGTCCTACGGGATCAAGCGATTAAAGACGAAGTCTGGCGCGACATGGATATTATCTTTTATGAGAATAACACCGACCCAGATTATTGTGTTCTGAAATTTACTGCTGAGCACGCCCGCTTTTATAGTGATTATAATTCGACTGAGTATGCATTATAATTCCGTCGGTGCGAGAAAGCTGAATGCTTCAAGGTTACGCATAACGGCATATATAAGCATAACTATGACTAACACTACCCAAGCCCATTCTGGGATACGGTCTAGGACATTTTTGCCACCCTTTATGCGATGATAGATGGCGTCTCCAAACAAAAATATCCCAAAAGGCAACAGGACCAGCAGTAAAGCGTTATAATGTAGCGCTTGATAAAAATCACCATGCAGTAAGGCAATTAGCATCCGCGTTGCCCCACAGCCTGGGCAGTGCCAACCTGTAATATAATGCCACAGACAGGGAATGGCAAACCCATTCACTTGATAAAAGACCAAACAAACAGCCACCAGGGCGAACGCCCCGGCAGCCGTGAAATAGGCCTGATTTGAATTATTTATCAGTCTTTTTGGTTTTTCCAGCATAACTCGTGATTGCATTCATATCATTTTGGATCAAAGCATAATTCACGATTGCGAGGCCGAAAAATTGCAAAATAATATAAAGCACTGAGTTGTCGCTCCCTTCGTCCATGCCCGCCTCTTTACGTGCCACAAGCGTCGCTTTGCCCATGCGATAGGCCCAATAATAACCATAAATCCCACAAGTTACAAGCGTCAGCACGAAAGCAAGTCCGCCCGACGCGAGTGTCGCATCTTTGCTCTTTTGTTTGACTTCGTCGTTGAGCGTGATAAACCAATAGATCCCATAAATCCCACAAGTTACAATCGAGAGGACGATCGCGAGTCCGATATTTCGCTCTTGTTTGTCCATTTTTTTCTCCTTTTTAAAGTATAAATAATAATTTCTCTCGATTATATCACGACTTGCAACATCTGACCAGAAGCTTTGTCAAAAAGATGTTATAATAAAGACAATGACGAATGAAAAATTACTCAACAAATTGCGCACTTTGCCTGCCTCCCCAGGTGTTTATTTTCATAAAAACGCAGAGGGTGAAGTTATTTATGTCGGGAAAGCAGCAGTTCTCAAAAATCGCGTGCGTCAATACTTCCATAATACCAAAAAAGATGCAAAAACCGCCGCGCTCGTGCGCGAGATCGCTGATACAGATTGGATTGTTGTTGACACGGAGATGGATGCACTTTTTCTTGAGTCTGAAATGATCAAGCGCTACAAACCGAAATGGAATATCCTCCTGCGCGATGACAAAACTGTGAGCTATGTACGTATCGACATGAAATCCGAAGTTCCGTTCGTTAGTTTCACGCGCACGCCACTCGATGACAAAGCAACCTATATCGGGCCTTTTTATGGCAAACGTGCCGTAGAGAAAGCCTTGCGAGTTTTGCGCAAAGTTTTTCCATATTATGATAAACCCTACGACGGTAAAAAAAGCCTAAACACCGACCTCGGACTCACTCCAGGTATCGAAGTTAGTCGCACGACTCCAAAGGAATACAAACAAAACTTGCGCAAACTGAGACTTTATCTTGAAGGCGGGCGGCATAAATTATTGAAAGAGATTGAGAAGCAAATGAAAGCCGCTGCCGAAGCTGAACGATTTGAAGAAGCTGCTGAGTTGCGTAAACAACTGTTCGGCCTGAAGGAACTCCAGAAAAAAATTGTCTTTTCCGACAAAGAGTTCCTCGACATTTCTTCCGATCGAGCCTTGGTTGACCTCCAAAAGTTACTAAGCCTATCCGCGCCCCCTCGCCGTATTGAAGGCTATGATATCTCACACCAATCCGGCACAAATGTCGTCGGGTCAATGGTAGTTTTCGTGAATGGAGTTTCTGATCGTTCCGAATACCGTAAGTTTAAATTGCACAATCAGGCAAATGATGACACGGCGAATTTGCGCGAGGTACTTGAGCGACGCCTCAAACACCAAGAATGGGATTTTCCTGATTTAATAATTCTTGATGGTGGGCTTCCGCAGGTGAGCGCTGTGCGTAATTTATTATCTGCGCAGGGAATTTCCGTCATCGGTCGTGACAAATCGGGCGACCACACGCGCAATGCCAGTGTCAGTGTTATTGTTCCTGAGGCAGAAACTTATCGCACAATCTCTCTTCCGCCTGATTCACATATCGCGAAGCTGATTGCTCGTATTGATGACGAAGCACATCGTTTTGCGATTACTTATCACACACTCCTAAAGCGTAAGAATATGCTAAAATAGTTTTATGATCAAAAAACAAGCGTTAGTTTTTTTGTTGCGTTGTTGCGCATCAAGTTTAGGTATGTGGCTTTGCATCAGTTGGTTTGGTCATGTTTCCACGCCCGCCGACGCTGCGCTTTTCGTTTCGGCTGGAATTATTTTTTCAATCATCAATTCTGTCGTGAAGCCACTCGTCAAAGTCATGGTTTTACCGCTCGCAATCGTAACGATGGGCGTTTCGACTATTTTGATTAATGTTGGCATGATTTGGCTGACTTTACATTTTTTGTCCGGTGTTGAGATGAGTTTTTGGGGGTTTGTCGCATCAAGCGTCCTTATGAGCCTCATAAACGGTCTTGTCAATCTTATCATGCCGTCGTATAATAAGCAGTAGTATGAGTTTGGGAACATTTTTTCAGAGTTTGACTTTTATTTCGGCAATTTTGTCCATTTTGCTGATTCTTTTGCAACAACGCGGTGCTTCGCTGGGAGCCGGTTTCGGCAGTTCTGGGGAGCTATATACAACTCGCCGTGGCCTTGAGCGATCGCTTTTTAGCGCGACCGTTGTCAGCGTGCTAGTTTTCGTATTGTCGATTTTGGGGCTATTATTAATTCCATCATGAAACAGACTTTCAAAAAGCGTGGGCAAAAAATCGCGAAGAAGTGGGCTAATTTTTCTGAGCAAGCTCGGGAAGATAGTAAGGAACATTTTCAAGAACGAGTTATTGACCGCCTACCCAATGCTCGTCGTGTACGCCTTTTGATGTTGGAATGGGCGTTACTGATTGTTGTGATCACGTCGCTAGCTTTGACGCAAGCTTTTTGGTATCGACAGTCCTACTCCGCCCAAGCTTTTGAGGCTGGTGGGAGTTATATCGAGGCTACGGTTGGTAGCGTAAACTCCCTAAATCCACTTTTTGCGACAACGAATAGCGAAAAAACTCTTTCCAAATTGATGTTTGCGACTTTGTCGACAATCGATTATTCGGGTCATGTTGGGTTCGGGCTTGCAGCTTCGATCGTCCCCGACGACACTGCTCGGAATTGGTCAGTTACCTTGAAGG
>CARTQV010000057.1 GCA_949070545.1 uncultured Candidatus Saccharibacteria bacterium
TGGTAACAAAATATTTGAAATATCCACCGACCCTGTCCCATCTTCAAAGAAAAGCTGCGCATTATCGAGACATATAATGATATTCTTTGCAGCAAAGGCTTCACCGAGAATCCTCATCATCAAACTCTCAATTTGTCCGCGCCCACTCGCTGCCGAAATTAGTGCTGAAGCGTCTAGCATGAAAATCTGACGATATTTCAAGTTTGCCGAAATCGGAGCGTCTGCGTCCATAAGTGCGTCCGCAAAGGCGTCTACAATCGTTGTTCGACCCGATCCATCTGGCCCAATCAGAGCCACATTTTGTCTCCCATTATTCGAAAAGGTCGCGAGCATTTTGTCGACGATTTCTTTATGCGCGGCGAGGTGAACTTGGGCCTGCATTGCCCCCGAACGTTGCTCCGAAAGATTTATCCCAAAGCGTTGCAAAGTTGGAATATACCCAAAAGTAAAATCTCGCGCAATCCCACCATCGCGTTTCCGCTTTCGCGCACTCTTCACGAGGCCATGCAGATAGTTGTACCAAGTAATCCCAGTATAGAGGTCTTCTGGCTCCATTTTCATTTGTCGAAGAATATTTTCATATTGTGGGTGGTTCTGCAAAATTGCAATCGCAATCATTCCACCCGAAATCGTCTCACCATCAACCTTCTTCCAAATTTCCCGCGCTGTTTTAAAAATTGGCTCCATATCATCAGAAATCCCCTCCGCAGCCATTTCTAGCAGCCTCGGAGTCAGTCCAAACCTCAACGCCAAAAACGTTCCGCTACGTGTCTTGTATAAAATTGGCGCTAACTTTTGGGGGGTCGGATTTTTGTCCAAAAGTCGTAGTACGTTCGCCGACAGCAAATCATTAATATCCTCGCTTTGCCCAGGTGGAACTGGGATAACTTCTTTCAGTACCCAGATGAAAAACATCGTTCCCATAAGTGCTAGTCCCAGTAATGCCCAACCGAGTGAATTGTGTTGATAAAAAACAAAATACATAAACCCGACTAGGCAAGCTGTAATCAAAGCTCCGAGCAAGGCTTTTGTCGCAACATGTCGAAAAATCTTACCTATTCTAGCTTCTTTCGCACGCAAACTATTATAATCAAACTCTTCCATCAGAACCTCACCTGCATAATTGCTAACACGAAACACACAACAACCAGTATCGGTGCTAATGGCCAAAGCACCGCAACAATTGCCCCCGCTACTGCCTGCACAATGATAATTACTGTCCCAATAATCAACAGAAAAAACCGCACCATTGCACCGACGAATCGCGATAAGAGACGATCAAAAAATGCCGAGAGTTGGTCGCCAAGCGCTTTCGAAGCTGTTCCGCCCGCCGAAATTTGTCGAAACGGTGCGAACATGTTGCGCACGAGCAACCGAATCGAGAAAAAGTCCGCAGCATTTTTCAGTTGGTTGCCCAGTCCATGCAAAAACATCATCCACCCCCGCGTCCACCACCACTGCAGCATTCCGATAAATAGCATATGTATATATTATACAGGTTTTTGGCGTTTTTGCTACTCATGCTATAATCTAAATACTAAATCGGAGGAAACATGGCATCAAATACCGAAATTATTTGTCCACATTGTCACAAAGCTTTTACGGTCAACGAAAGTGAATATGCTAGTCTTTTGAATCAAGTCAGCAAACAAGAAATCGCACGCGAAGTTCATGAGAAGCTAAGTCTTGCTACTCGTGAAAAAGCCGATGCAGTGAAGATTGCTAAAGCTGAAGCACTGAGCGATTTCCAAAAGACCTTATCGGACAAAGACTCTGAGATTATCAGTTTGAAATCCGAACTTTCGAAAGCCAAAACCGAGCAAGACCTCGCCGTCATGAAAGCTATCTCAAAAGCCGAAAAAGAGCGTGATGATTTCAAAAACCAACTCAAAACCAAAGACGCCGAAAAAAGTGCCCTCGAGCTTTCCTTAAAAGACAAATACGAAAGTGCTATCAAATTCAAAGATGAAGAAATTGAGCGTCTGAAAGATATGAAAATGCGCCTCAGCACAAAAATGGTTGGCGAAACCCTCGAACAACATTGTGAGACTGAGTTCAACAAATTGCGCCCAACGGCCTTCCAGAACGCTTATTTTGAGAAAGACAATGCGGTTTCGAAAGCTAGCGGCAGCAAAGGCGACTATATCTATCGCGAAAACGACGAAAATGGCAACGAAATCATCTCGATTATGTTTGAAATGAAAAACGAAAACGAAACCACTGCCACGAAACATAAAAACGAGCATTTTTTCAAAGAACTCGACAAGGATCGACGTGAGAAGAAATGCGAATTTGCAGTTTTGGTTTCGATGCTTGAGGCCGATAACGAACTATATAATAACGGTATTGTTGACGTATCATTCCAATCTGGCTTCGAAAAGATGTATGTTATCCGCCCGCAGTTTTTTATCCCCATGATCACGCTTTTGCGTAATGCCGCGCTTAGCTCAATGCAATACAAATCCGAACTCGCACTTGTGAAAAATCAGAACATAGACATCACACATTTTGAAGATAAAATTAACGCTTTCAAAGAAGGTTTTGCGAGGAATTATGACCTTGCCTCGCGCAAATTCAAGACCGCAATCGACGAAATCGACAAAACCATCGATCACCTCCAAAAAACCAAAGAAAATCTTTTGCGTTCTGAAGATAATTTGCGCCTTGCGAACAACAAAGCCGAAGACTTGACCATCAAACGTCTCACTCGTGGCAACCCAACCATGACCGAAAAATTCGCTGAGCTAAAATCTGAAGATTAAATCATTATTTAAGCAAAAGCAGTTTCGTGTTATAATCGTAGCTAATGGACGAGCAAGAGATTCAGCGTAAACGACGCGACAACGAAGAAAAAGCGACCAAAGATCGCGCGCGTATTCTCGGTTTACCTTATCTCGATACGCGTGATTTCGAGAAAACAATTCCGTTGGTATCTGGCGTCATGGACGTTGCCGACATGCGCAAAGACCTCATGGTCCCGCTTCAAAAAGGCGACGACGAACAACCCTTCCGTTTCCTCGTCACGAGTCAGACCCCGAATAGCCTCCTGAATGACATGCGCAAAGCTTATTCCGAAGCTGGCGAACATGTCTCTTTCTTCTTGATTTCGATGTCGGCTTATCGCGCCTTCATGCTACGCTATGACCCGCCAAAAGAAGTCCATTATGATGATATCAAAATCGCAAAAGAGGGTGATTCGGAAACTATCGCCGAAGTCAGCAAGACTCTAAACGAAGTCCCGTCGGAAAAAGTTTTTGACTTTCTGATCGACCAAGCCGACAAGCTGAAGTCTTCCGATATCCACATCGAAAACTTGCGTGACATCATTCGTATTCGTATGCGTGTCGACGGCATGCTTCACCCCGTCGCCGAGATTGATCGTGATCGTTATCGAGTCTTGATGGGTGAGCTCTCCGCTCGAGCTGACATTTCTGCTGCTTCCATGAAGCCCCAATCCGGCCACATGCAAAAAGATGTCCAAGCTGACGGTTCGTCGCACTTGTTGAACATTCGTATCGAAACCGTCCCGACCATGTATGGTCAAGACGCCGTGATGCGCTTGTTTAACTTCGACGAGAGTTTGCTGAATCTTGATTTACTCGGGCTCTCTCCCGAAGAGCTCGCTATGATTCGCGAAATCATCTCTCATCCACGCGGACTAGTTCTGATGGTTGGCCCGACTGGCTCTGGTAAATCGACTACACTCTATTCAATCCTGAACGCCCTGAACACAACCGAACGCAAAATTATCACCCTCGAGGATCCGATCGAATATGGTATTCGTGGCATCAGCCAGATTCCGATCCACACCAATGATGGTGGCTCTTTCGCTGAAGGCCTACGCTCGGTACTCCGTCTCGACCCTGATGTCGTCATGGTCGGTGAGATTCGCGATGCCGATACCGCAAAAACCGCAATCCAAGCTTCAATCACGGGGCACTTGGTGCTTTCATCATTCCATGCGAACTCTACCGCTGCCGCTTTTGCACGTATGATTGACTTAATTGGCACGAACCCGATTTTTGCAAGTTCAATTCGTCTCTTGATGGCCCAACGTCTCGTACGCAAACTGTCGGGCAGTAAAGAAGCCTACAAACCAGACGCTGCCACAGCAGACTACATTCGTGGCGCGCTCTATGGACTTGATGTCAACCTCGACGACATGACTCTCTATAAACCTGTCCCGACTAAGGAAGCACCTTTCGGCTATCAAGGTCGCATGGTGCTCATGGAACAGCTCATCGTTTCTAGTGATGTACAGGCATACCTGCGTGGCGACATCAAAGACATCAATACTGATGCTATCGAAATGACCGCTCGCGCGCAGGGAATGTTGACCTTGGAACAAAAGGGTGTTCTCGCGGCTTTGCGAGGTGAGACTACGCTCGAAGAAGTCTCCCGAGTAATTTAGCTTGATGCTATTGACAAAATGCTTATGGTATGCTACAATGTAGATAATGGCTCGCCGAGCCCTAGATTTTCATGTGCTATAATAGAGCTATGGAAAGATTTCTTGATTATTTTAAGCCCAGTAACTACACGATTGATCTAGAAATCGATCGCCATAAAAAGTCCCTCAAAGGCAAAGTGAGAGTCTCTGGCGTTGTTTGCTCTGAGTGCGTAAAGTTTCATGCCGTTGCTATGAAAATCAAATCCGTCGAGTTCTCCGCCGACGATCCGTTTAGTCAAAATCCTCTAAAGCCCTGCCGTTTTGAGTATGACGACGAAACGATCATGATCCCTACCGATCGCGAAAACGCCCCGTATTTTTATACTTCGCATAAGTTCGACGAGCGTTCTGGCGATTCTGAAATACATAGCACTGATTTTGTCATCACGTTCGAGACAAAGTTAAAAGAGAATATGCAAGGTTGTTATCTTTCGTCGTATGATCTTGGAGGCGAGAAAAAATTTCTCGCGACGACCCAATTTGAATCTCATTATGCCCGCGAGGCTTTTCCGTGTATTGACGAACCAGCGGCGAAAGCAATCTTCTTCGTTAATCTTGATATCCCAGATTTGTCTCCCGAAGATGTCGTTTTGTTCAATACGCCCTTGAGCTCGCATTATGGTACACGCTATAGTTTCGAGCCAACCCCACGTATGTCGACTTAT
>CARTQV010000058.1 GCA_949070545.1 uncultured Candidatus Saccharibacteria bacterium
AGTGCGACTTGGAATCGTAACTACGTTTTAGTTTTTACCACTAGTCCTTATCATAGTGAATCTTATTATATGCGCGCTGCTGGCTACTCCCTCCGCTGCCTAGCTAGTTAGTGTCTATAGTAGGAGGGTGTGATATGATAGCAGGAAGATGGATAAAAATAAGACAATTGTAATTTTGGGGCCGACGGCGTCGGGAAAGACTGGTGTTAGTATCGAAATTGCAAAAGAGATAGAAAGGATCGCTAGCACGGTAGATTGCCAGATACGTGGGGCAGAGATAATTTCGGCAGATTCGCGGGCGATTTATCGGGGGATGGAGATTGGGACGGCGGCGCCATCGAGAGAGGAGATGCAAGGTGTTATTCACCATGGGGTGGGGATTATAGAGCCAGATGAGCGTTTTACGGTGGCGGATTGGAAAAAGTTTGCAGAGCAGAAGATTCGGGAAATTCAGGATAAGCAGAAGCTACCGATGGTGGTGGGGGGAACAGGGCTTTATATTGACGCGCTAGTGTATGATTATCAATTTACAGACGAGAAGAAACACGACCAAGCTGATCGAGAAGAGATGTGTATAAATTATTTGCTCATCGGAATCAAATGGGCGCCGGAAGAACTAAGGGCGAGAATTACGGAACGGGCGAATAAATTATTTAATGATGAGCTTTATGCGGAGACCAAAAAAATGGTGGCACAGTATAAATGGGATGATCAGGCGATGAAAAGTAATATTTATCAGTTTGCATGGCGTTATTTGACTGGGGAAATAACCTTGGAACGAGCGAAAGAATTATTTATACTTGATGATTGGCATTTGGCGAAACGGCAACTTACGTGGTTTAAGCGAAACAAAAATATTAACTGGTTGCCGCTTGCCGAAGTGAAGCCTTATGTGTTAAAATGTATACAAGATGAGTAAAGAAGAAAACAACGCTCCGATTGAAAAATTATTTGGTTCGAAGACTCGAGCAAAGTTATTAAGGTTGTTTTTCTCTGATATGAACAAATCTTATTATGTGCGCGAAATTACGCGCTTGATTGAAGAACAAATTAATTCAGTGCGACGCGAGTTGATCAATTTAGAGGGGGTAGGGATTGTAAAGAGTGAGACTTATGATAATAAAGTTTATTATTCAGCGAATTCGAAGAGCCCCTATGCACATGCTTTTCAGGAACTATTTTCTCCACGCAAGCCGAGCGCGGTGGCGGGACCAGCGGGACCGAGACTTGCGAATGCTGTGGAAGTGCGGCGTGTTGTGCGTGCGAGTAATAGTTGGGAAGAAAATATCAAGCCAGTGCAAAAATATCTGAAAGCGCTCATCGTTTTGAATCGTTTTCCGGGACAAGAGGGGATTGACATGCTGATTGTAGGGGATGATCGCACGAAGAAGTTGACGCGTTGGGCGGAAGTGATTGAGAAGCGTCAGGGACGACCGATGAATTATGTGATTATGAGTCAAGATGATTATCTCTATCGGAAGAGTGTGCGAGACAAGTTTTTACTTGAGGTGATGGAGACGGAAATGACAGAACTTTATGATCCAGAGAAGATGGTGAAGGCGGAATAGAGTGGTTGGAATTCGTCGGATATGTAGATTTGCTAATAAGTTAGACAGTAAGGAGGAAAATGTTTGAGATTGAAAGTAAAAATCCAGATGAAATTGTTATTACGACAAGGGGACGTGCAATTACGTTCAATTTGACAGACGAGACAGTGGCGGCGGATCTTGAGGTAGGAAAAATTGTTGGTCCAGGAGAGTTTGAGATTGAGAACGCGGCGATTCGAGGAATTGCAACGGATAACAAAAAGACGATTTATGATGTGGTGGTTAATAATGTTCACGTAGGGATCATCGGGGATAATGAAGAGGCAGCTAAACTGGATGAATTAGGGGTGGCAGACGTACTTTGTACTAGTTCGGTGCGAGCGGTGCGCGAGATTGAACCGAAAGTCGTAATCGCAACGGGAAATATTGATGGGATGGTGACGGAGCTGAAATTGACGGCGCGAACGGAGAAAAAGCTGAAGGTGAAGAGTGTGGATACGTTACCGAAGGCTTTGGAAGTGGTAGTTTTGACTTAGTTCCTAGGAGAGGCGTATGATTGAGACGATTGTCATTGCGTTTGGGGTGATTCTGGTGTCTATGATGTTACATGAGTTGGCGCATGGGTTGGTGGCGTATTGGTTGGGGGATGATACGGCGAAACTCGAGGGAAGGCTGACACTAAACCCACTGAAACATCTCGATCCAGTGTTGTCATTATTGATGCCGTTGCTACTATTTTTGTCAGGAGGGCCGATTTTTGGGGGTGCGAAACCAGTGCCGATCAATACACGAAACTTGAAACATGGGGAGTGGGGGATGGCGCTAGTTGCAATTGCGGGACCGATAACGAATTTTTTGTTGGCTTTTATCGCGTTTTTGATCGGATATTTCTCGGGGTGGTTGATGGATGGAGGAATAATTGGGACGATTTGTGGAGATTTCGTCATGATTAATCTAGGTTTTGGAATCTTCAATCTGATTCCGATACCGCCGCTTGATGGTTCGAGGGTGATTTATGCGATGATGCCAGAACCGATTCAAAATTTGATGGAGGTAATGGAGCGCTGGGGGATTATTATTGTAATGGTAGTTGTGGTGGTTTTTCCAGGGGTGATTTCGACAATTATGACAGGGGCAATGGCGGGGATTCTCGATGCGTTTTATTGGATTGTGGGTGTGAGGTAGGTGTGTTATAATTGAAAGTAACCCTAGTGGCGGCATGATTTTCCTGAATAATCATGTTTAGGGATTTCGTGGCTCATTTCTGTGGAAATGTCGCATAAGATTTTACCCACCTTGTATATACGCAAGGAAAACATCGCTACTGGGGTTTTAGGAAGAATCTTGATAAGCTACTACTGCGTTGGAATCTGCGGTTACTTGGTTCCGTTCTGTGTTGGCTATCAATATTATTCTTGAAAATGGATGATTAAGGTGGAGGTTATGAAACAAAGAGTTCGGGTCGTCGGGATTGTACAAAAGGAAGATGAGATTCTGATTATGAAAAAGTCCCAAGGGCGGGTAGATGGCTCGCCGATGTGGGAATTACCAACAGGGAAGATTAAATTTGGTGAGCAGCCAGAAGAAGCAATTGACCGAACTTTGGAGGAATATCTGGGGGTGGAAGTGACAAAAAAGACCACTTTGCATGATGTAGTGACTTTTATGGCTCCACAGGGGTCGAGCCAACTGAGCAATCTATATATTGTATATCGGGTGAGCCTAACTACAGAGACAAAAATTAGAGCTCGCGAACGCTATTCGGCATATAAATATATTAAACCCGAAGAAATGGGGAATTACCGATTGGACGAGGCAAGTGTCGTAGTACTCGAGATGGAAGAGCATGTTGGCGCGCATGTGAATTATAAAGAGGTGGCTAATAGTGCGACGGTCTATGTAGACGGTTGTAGTCGCGGGAATCCAGGTCCATCAGGAATTGGTTATAAAATTGTGGGAGAAAATGGACAGGTTTTGGCGGAAGGAGGTGAGTTTATTGGCTTCGCAACGTCGAGAGTAGCTGAATATTATGCTTTGAAGGAGGGTATGCAATTAGCGCTAGAGTTGGGCTTGAAGACGGTGCGGTTCGTGAGCGATAATTTGATGCTCGTGAATCAGATGAACGGGATTTATAAGGTAAAAAATCGGGATTTGTTGCCGATTTTTGACGATGTGCAGAAAATGGTGCAAGGATTTGAGGCTTGTGCGTTTACGCATGTGGCTCGTGAACAAAACACGGCGGCGGATCGACAAGCGAATTTGGCGGTGGATCGACAGTTTGGTTTGGAATAGTATGTTATAATATAAGAGAGCCTGAGAGGCAACCGCTTGTTTTTGCAAGAGGAAAGTCCGGGCAGCACAGGGCACAGTAGTCGCTAACGGCGACCGCCCGTAAGGGTAGGGAAAGTACCACAGAAACATAAACCGCTGCAGTCTGGGGCCACCAAATTTGACATTTTTTCGCGCTCACTAGCTTGCTGAGGAAAGTGTGCTTCGCTTGGAGAAATGCCGATTTTGGCGGTCCTAGAATTACAGCAAGGGTGAAAAGAGTGGGGTAAGAGCCCACAGTCACTGGTGGTGACACTAGTGAGAGGCAAACCCTACTGGCTGCAAGGAGTGCTAGAGACCTCGGCCCGAGGATGCACGTTTACCGCTAGAACCTAGAGTAATCGACGGTCTAGATAGATGGTTGCCGGTCTTTTTCAGAAGGCTACAGAACCCGGCTTATTGAAGGCTCGAAAAAACCACCCTTTTAAGGGTGGTTTTTTCAAAGCTAGGTTTTCCAGATTATTTTACCAGACCTTTTTTCTTCAGAGTGCGCAAAGTCGAGGTCGCGACATTAATTTTGACTTTTTTACCATCAACGATGATGGTCTTTTTCTGGATGTTTGGTTTGAAAACCTTGCGGGTTTTGTGTTGGGAGAAAGAGACATTGTGCCCATACATCTTCCCCTTGCCACTAATTTCGCAGACTGCCATTATTTTTTCTCCTTCACAGTGTTAACGACCGCTTCAAAAGCTTTCGGTTGGTTTACGGCAAGTTCGGCAAGCATTTTGCGGTCGATAGTTACGCCTCTTTGTTTCAGCCCAGCCATGAGCTGAGAATAAGAAAGTCCAAGTTCGCGTGAGGCATTATTGATGCGTGTGATCCAAATTGCGCGCATGTCGCGTTTGCGGTTTCGACGATCGCGGTAGCTATAGCGTAAAGACTTAATCACGCCTTGTTTCGCGAGGCGGTAGCTGCGGGTGCGGTAATGCTGCATGCCTTTGGCGGCCTTGAGAATTTTCTTGTGTTTGGCTCGTGCGGGAACGCCACGTTTAACTCTCATACTTAAACTCCTAATGCATTTTTAACGTTTTTAGCAATTTTGCCCTTCACGAAAGCAGCAGTTTTCATGTTGCG
>CARTQV010000059.1 GCA_949070545.1 uncultured Candidatus Saccharibacteria bacterium
TTCGGTGGCTTCTCCCTCCGCTGCCTAGCTAGTTAGTGTCTATAGTAGGAGGAGGCAGGCTATCCATAATACCGTCTCAAAAACGCTTCTTTATACTCGTAGAATCGACCTTCGCGCATTGCTTCGCGGATTTCTTCTGTCAGCCGCACGATAAACCGCAAGTTATGAACTGAAGCCAAGCGGTAGTATTGTTGCTTCTTTTCGATATCGCCTGAACGCCACAACGCCCTAAGTGCTCCGCGCGTCCAGCCCTCTTGGCAGGTTTGGCAGTCGCAATCCTCGTCTAGCTTTTCTCTTGATTCGCTAAACTTCCGCAAATTAATATTCCCATCGTGCGTATAAATCTTTCCGTGTCTCGCTTCACGCGTTGGTGCCACACAATCAAATGTATCTGCGCCCATTTCGGCGCCAATCAAAATATCATCCGGATGCGAAAGTCCCAGTAAATGTCGTGGTTTTTCCATCGGCAATTCTTCGTTGCACCATCTCAAAATCTCTCCGAGATCCTCCTTTAAAAACGCCCCACCAAGTCCAAATCCGTCAAATCCTACACCGTTGACGCGCATTTTTGCCAGATTTTGTGCCGTTTTTCTCCGCAAATCTTCCCAACGTCCACCTTGTAAAACTCCATAGAGATTTTGCCGGTAACCGAGATCGTCTCGATGCCTCAAATGTTCAGCAAGGCTTCGCTCTACCCAACGTTCCGTCCGCTCCATTGCCTCAATATTATATTCAT
The DNA here is from genome assembly GCA_949070545.1 of uncultured Candidatus Saccharibacteria bacterium. GTDB lineage: Bacteria > Patescibacteriota > Saccharimonadia > Saccharimonadales > Saccharimonadaceae > Nanosyncoccus. The sequence goes on from CARTQV010000059.1 coordinate 737, forward strand.
AGGTGTCGGCGAGTGAAGTCAACTCATCAAACGCCATGTGAATGTCTGCACCGATTTGGCATTGAATACGCATTGATTCTTCTGGGCTGATAAACTCCGGTTTTCCATCGAATGGATCAACAAAATCCACTCCTTTTTCGCTGACTTTTGCAAGGCGTTCTTTGTGTGCCGTGTTGGTAACGTGGCGTTCTTTCTCCATTGAAACTACCTTCCCAAGCCCCGACCCTAGTGACATCACTTGAAACCCACCACTATCGGTAATCGTCGGGCTGTGCCAAGGGCTATTAGTAGCAAGCAGGCCATTTTGCGGAACGTCCGCAGCGCCACGAGCGAGGGATAGGCGCGGCTCGCCCGTAACGACGGGCCGAGACGACGCCGGTTCCGCAAAATGCGTTTGCTTGCTACTAATAGCCCATGATGCTCGAGCGTTCGCCAGACCACCTTGTTTGGCGATTTCGGGTGCCTTTCGCCGCAGATGATATCCATTTGAAAGCATCGCCTGCGCCCCGAGCGCATGCAAATCTTCTGCTGGGACGAATTTTACAAAACCTTGCGTCCCCACCACCATGAAAGCCGGCGTCTTGATCTCGCCGTGCGCAGTTTTGATCACTCCAGCCCGACCGAGCCCATTCGATAACACTTTTTCGACTTGAAAATCCATGTTTTTGATTATACTATATTTTTCGCCAAAGAAGAACCTCCCGAACGGGAGGTCAAGGGGGCTGGTTAGTTCAACGATCAACTTTTACGTGCAGGTATCCCACCAGCCATCCAGATGGAATACTGAGAATCGCTTCTAGTATCATTCCGGCTAGATAAGCGAAACTCGCTTGTATCAGGAACTCGGTTAAGCTGAGTTTCCCGAAAAACGCCAACGTTTCGAAAATCGCAATGTCTGCAATTCTGGCAACGCCTGACGAGGCAAGCGAAGCTAATCTGTATCCTGCCATGTTTTTACGAATTTTCACAAAAACATAATTATTCAGTAGCTGACTAGCAATGAACCCCGCGACGCTAGCGAGAAAGATTCTTCCCGTCGCACTTTGCGCAACCGAAAAAGCTGTATTGTCGGCATTAGGATAATCTGGTAGAACTTCGGCGACGAGCATTACCCCTGACGCAATCACTGCGAAAATCGCCGCGCAGGTTGCAACATAATCTGCAACCTTTTGCTTGTAAAACTCTACAAGCAAATCGCCAACGATATAGGAAATCGGAAACAACAGAATCCCCGCATCAACTGGAATCCCAAAAAAGTTCCAGATCTTCAACGCAGCGAGATTACTCATAAAAAGCGTCCCGCCCATAATAATGGACAGAAACACCAATAGCTTCACCGAAAACGGCACAAGGCCGCCATTGTTGAGCCTTTCCATCAACATCACCCCTTTCCTAGAAAAGAACCATGCCCCTCTTACCATTATAGCACACTTTACTAAAAAAGTCAATAGAAAATGCCGTTTCGAAGTCTTGACACACTTAAGTTAAAGCGTTATTATGGTTTGGTGCTAAAATTATTTAAATATCTTAAACCCTATATTTTCCAGAGTTTACTCTTGCTCGCGGCAATCTCCGTGCAGGTTTGGACCTCGTTGCAACTACCCGCTTTGATGGCTAAGATTATCAACGATGGCATTGTTCGTGGCGACCTAGATTTTGTCTGGAACGCTGGTGTACAGATGCTTGGGTTTGCCTTGCTTAGCTCAGCTTGTGCGTTTTTGGCGAATTTCTTATCAGCTTGGGTCGGCTCGGCGGTTACGCGTGACATTCGCAATGATTTCTTTCAACATGTGCTTAGCCTCAGTATCAGTGAGGTTGACAATTTTTCAACTGCGTCGCTCATTACGCGCACCATGGATGATGTTTTTCAAGCTCAGCAGGGCATTACGATGACGCTTTCAGTCGGCCTGCGTGCGCCATTGACTTGTGTTCTCGCCATTGGCCAAGCAATTGCGACCGCGCCCGACATGACCTGGATTATTGCCCTCGCGGTATTGATTATTGTGAGCCTGACGATTTTGATCATGTCGATTGTCATGCCGAAATTCAATAAAATCCGCAAACTCGCCGATCGTATCACGATGTTGGCGCGCGAGAACTTGACTGGTCTGCGCGTGATTCGAGCCTTCAATAATCAGTCTCACGAAGAGTACAAGTTCAATCGCACGAACGAAGAAAATGCCAAGTTAAGTGTCTTTGTCGATGTTATCATGTCCTTGCAAAACCCTCTGATTAGCCTAGTATTTAATGGTACAACTTTGCTTTGCATTTGGATCGGGATCACATTAATCACAAAAGATATTGCCTATCTTGGGAACATGATGGCATTCATGCAATACGCTATCCAAGTTGTGATGTTTTTCCTTTTCCTGACGATGCTGTTTGTGATTTTGCCACGCGCCAGCGTCTCGGCGCGGCGTGTGAATGAAGTGCTTGCGACGAAGCCTAAAATCAAATGGCAACCCGAGACGATCGGCAAGCCTGCGCTCGAGCCATCGGTTGAATTTCGCCATGTTGATTTCGCTTATCCAGATGCCGACGAAAAAGTTTTGCAAAACATTTCTTTTACCGCAAAAACCGGCGAGACCACGGCTTTTATCGGCTCGACTGGTTCAGGAAAGTCAACTTTGATTAATCTCGTACCACGGTTTTACGAAGCGACGAGCGGAGAAGTAAAAATTAATGGTTTGAATTTGCAGGATTATTCCGAACACGATCTCATGCGCCGGGTTGGTTTTGTGCCACAACGCGGAGTTCTGTTCGAAGGAACCGTGAAGAGCAATATCTTGTTCGGTGCGCCAGACGCCGACGAAAAAACCATGCGCGAAGCCGCCAGAGTTGCGCAAGCGACAGAGTTTATCGAAAACTTAGACAAAAAATATGAATCACATATTGCGCAAGGTGGCACTAATGTCTCTGGTGGCCAACGCCAGCGTCTTTCGATTGCGCGCGCCATCGCGAAGAATCCTGATATTTATGTTTTTGACGATTCTTTCTCGGCGCTCGATATGAAAACCGACGCAGAGCTACGTAAGGCTTTGAAACCGATTACAAAAAGTGCCGTGACTTTGATCGTTGCGCAACGTATTAGTACTATTCGCGACGCTGAGCAAATCATCGTGCTCGACAAAGGAAAAATCGTCGGGCGAGGCACGCATACTACGCTTCTCCGAGATTGTGCAATTTATCGCGAAATCGCAAAGTCACAATTTTCAGACCGAGAGTATGCTGCTGAGTTGCAAAAAGCGGAAAAGGAGGCAAAAGATGCCTAAAGTAGGACATATGACGGCGAAGCCAAAACACCTCATGAAATCGTTCAAAAACTTCGCGAAAGCGCTGAAGCCCTGGCGCGTACCGATTATTTTTGCAATGTTGCTCGCGATCGGCGCGACGGCTTGTAATATTTTCGGACCAAAGGTGCTTGGGCAAATGACCGATTCTGCTGTGAAGAGTTATGGTACAGCAATGGTAGCAGCGGGCGGGCAGTTGCCAGACGCCGAACAAATTTCAAGCGCGATTGATTGGGGGTATCTCGGACGATTAGCACTGATTCTAATTGTGCTTTATCTCACCTCAGCAGTTTTAAATTATATCGAAGGTGTAATTTTGTCGGTAGTTTCGGCGCATTATGCCAAAAAGGTTCGCAGTGAACTGGTCGCAAAGCTCTCGCGCCTCCCAGTGTCTTATTTTGATCAACACCAAAACGGCGACATTCTCTCGCGTATCACGAATGATGTTGACACTGTTGCTACTACTTTGACAAACGTGATGACACAGATTATTACTAGTGTCACTATGCTGGTCGGGATCTTGATTATGATGCTCACAATTTCAGTTTGGCTTTCACTTGTTGCGCTCGTTGCTGTACCACTTTCATTACTTTTCGTCAGTATTATCGCGAAAAAAGCACAAAACTTCTTTCGCGATGGTCGGGCGACTATGGGTGCCGTGAATAGTATCATCGAGGAAGACTATGCTGGACAAACCATCATTAAATCTTGCCATCACGAAGCGGTTTC
>CARTQV010000060.1 GCA_949070545.1 uncultured Candidatus Saccharibacteria bacterium
TAGCACAAAATCATTCTGGTAGTGTTTTTACTTTTGGTTTTATCTTTGCTATAATGTAGCCATGGCTGATTATATTTTTATCCGCAAAAGTCGCAACATCGTTAGCTCGCTACTGCATGTCGTTCTGAATCTTTTGCTCGCCGTTGTTTCAATCGGCGCCACGCTTGCAACAGGCAATTGTCTCATTGGCATCATCCTCGTCATTGTCTCGAAATGGCGCGTTTTCGCAGTCAACCACCGCTATTGGCTACTCAATCTCCGCTCTAGTCTCGTTGATTTCATTGTCGGAATTAGTTTCGTTTTGCTCGCCTACTGCGCTGGCTCCGTTCTTCTACCAGTTCACTTCGTCCTGATGGCCGGTTACGCAATTTGGCTCATCCTTATCAAGCCTCGTTCTTCTGCAATTTTCACCATCATCCAAGCTATCATCGCCGTCCTACTCGGTACGACCGCCGCAACCATTTTCTCCGCCGTCAGCAGTTCTTCCATCCTCGTCATAGCGTCCTTTATCATCGGCTTCGCCGCCTCCCACCACGTCCTTATCCAAGGCGAAGATCGCGACGCAACTTTCATTTCGCTAATCTTCGGACTATTTTTTGCCGAAATCGCTTGGCTCTCGCACTCTTGGCTTATTATCTATACTATCGGTTCAACTGGTATCTGCGTCTCCCAACTCGGACTCGTCCTTTCAGTGCTGTCTTTCGCCTATTTTGAAGTTCAAGAAGCCATCGCCAAACGTGGCAATCGTCTGAAGTTCTCCGAAGTTGCTCTGCCAGTTATCTTCAGTATTTGCGTAATCATTGTTCTAATCGTCGGCTTCAGCCAACCACGCTTCAATATCCACTAGCTCCGTCGCATTTTTAAACAACATCCCAAACCCAGCATCTTTTTTCAGTATGAAACCATGCTTTTCTCCAACCTCTGACAAAGCATAATGTTGGCACGGATCCGCCTCAACCACAACATAATCCGCCCGCAACTCACCCAATTTCTCCCGTTCTTCCAGCTCACTAAAAAACCTCTGATAGAGCGCCAGCCCATTACTCCCTCGTGCAAAAATCGCCGATCGTGGTTCAAACCCCAAGTTCTTCTCATCAATCCAATCCCAACTTCTGCTCACATATGGCAAATTCGCTATTATCACATCAAAACGTTCACCGCCCACATCAAACTCAATGTCCGAAAGCAAATTTGATTGCACAAAATCCACCCGACCCTCGTGTCTTAAGTCATTTTGTGCCGCAACAGCAAGCGCTCGCACACTAATATCGCCCGCCAAAACATAGCTTTGCGGAAACTCCAAAGCTAGCGTAATCGCGATACATCCACTCCCTGTCCCCACCTCCAAGAATCGTGGCTGTTTCGGCAAATCAAGACCTTTCACTAGCTCAATCAATTCTTCCGTCTCCGGACGGGGAATCAAAACTCGGCGATCCACCAAAAACTCTCGCCCATAAAACTCTTTGCGCCGCAGAATATAGGCAAGTGGCTCACCATTTTTTCGTCGTTTTACCATTGCATCCGCCCTTTGTTGTAACCTTGTTGTAATTTTTACAACATTATGCGTCATAAGCCAGCTCCGATCTGCGTTCGTTGGCGCAAAAACATCGAGCGCAATCAATTCCGCATCTAACGAATCAATCTGTTTTTTTGCACCGAGAAGCCAAGATTCTATCTCCATACTTCCATTATACCACACTTCATCAAAAAAGTCAATCCTAGACCCCTCCAGAACACTATTCTTCCGGTAACTTCCGCTCTGCCAGCGTCAATTCTTTCACTAAGTCCTCAATATCGCCATCCATCGCCGCACCGATATTCGACCGCGAGTAATGAATCCGGTGATCCGTGATGCGATCTTGCGGAAAGTTATACGTCCGAATCTTTTCGCTTCGATCGCCCGAACCAATCAATGATTTCCGTGCGTTACTCGCCTCTTTCATTTCTTCCTGCTTCTTTTTCTCAAGCAACCGCGACCTCAGCACCGCCATCGCCTTCACACGATTCTGTTGCTGGGACCTCTCATCCTGCATCGCCACCACAACTCCAGTAGATAGATGAGTAATCCTAACCGCAGAGTCTGTAGTATTAACACCTTGTCCTCCATGGCCACCGGAACGGTAGATATCAATCCTGAGATCCTCCGGTTTTATTTCGAGATCATTCTCCGCCGCTTCCGGTAACACCGCCACCGTTGCCGTCGAAGTATGAATCCGACCCTGACTTTCTGTCACCGGCACCCTTTGTACACGGTGCACGCCACCCTCAAACTTCAGCTGACCATACGGTCGCTCACCAGAAATTCGCACCACAACTTCCTTCATACCGCCTGCTTCGTTCTCGTTTTGGCTCAAAAGCTCTACCTTCAAGCCATGTCGTTCTGCATATCGCACGTACATTCGATAAAGTTCACTCGCGAACAAACTCGCTTCGTCCCCACCAGCACCCGCGCGGATTTCCATGATTACTGGCTTATCGTCATTCGGGTCATGTGGGATAAGCTTCTCCTCCAACTCTTCCTCGAGCTTTTCTAATTTCGCTTCCAGTTCGCTAACATCTTTTCTCGCCAACTCTCCAAGCTCCGGATCATCCATCAAAGTCTTTGCTTCAACAAGATTCATGTGTGTTTTTTCAATTTCCGTCGCCAATTCCAAAATTCCGTTAATCTCCGCGAGCCTCCGCGATTTCTCTGCAAAGTCAGGTTGCGTGTAAGCCTCTGGCTGCGCCAAAAACGCTTCAATGTCAGTCTTTTCTTGCTCAAATTTCTGGAAATCTACCTTCATCTATGCTATTATAGCACATGAGGGGCAACATAATCTACTCCTCCTTTCTGGTTCTTTAGCTCAGTTGGCTAGAGCGCACGATTCACATTCGTGAGGTCACTGGTTCAAGCCCAGTAAGAACCACCAGAAAGTTCTTACTCCAACCCTTACCAAAAAAATTTGATAAGCGGTTGGGTATTGTGGATAGGAAACTCGTGAGCAAATGCTCACGAGTTTCTGCATTGTCTGCAAAATTATATTTAGCAACTTCGTCCTTAATCGGTTCTACCAGCATCGTGAATGGCTCGGCAAATTCTGCCGTCACCTTTCCGTCAGAACCCACCAGCAGGCGTTCAAAGATAGCCTGGTTCATTAGTTTCTTCGTCTTGTCATTCGCCAAACGGTAGGTCATGCCGCAGTCGGTAATCAGCTCAATCGCATCGTCCAGCCGTTCTATCATCGTGGTAAAGGTATAGTCGTATGCCTTTGTTTGATGGTCAATTGCGGCAAGCTGTTTGGCGATTTGCTGTTGCTCACTTTTAAGCAGATCAAGCGGGATGGCATCGTTGTAATGTGCCTCAAGCAGTTTTTTACGCTGTCTCTCCAGCTTATCCTTTTCCCGGCGCAGCCCATCCAGCTCTGTTTCGTATTTATCACGTTCTTTTTCTATATTCTGCCTCAGCCAGTTTTCCAGATGGCTGGCTATTTGGGGAGGGAAAGAATATCTGTCATAAATCTGCTCCACCTGTCGCTCGACATCTGTAATCAATACCGCCCGCTGCTTACAGTCCGTGCGTTTGTTATGTCGTCCCCCGCAGACAAAATACGGATAGCGTACGCCAGTATGGGATTTGGTATAGTTAACAATCATCCGTGATCCGCAGTTTTTACAGAAAACGCTGCCCTTTAAGAAATGCGGGTGTTCACGGGTGCGTTCGCCGTTGATATGCGATTCCAGAATATCCTGCACTTGCTGCCAGGTATCGGCATCTGTCAGTGCCGGATGCGTCCCGTCATATTCCGCGCCCTGATACGTCACAACCCCTTTATAATAAGGGTTTATCAGCACCTTGTTGAGGGATTTTTTGTTGATAGGCTGGGATGGGATTCTGGGCGTAGCACGGGTAGTCAGGCCGCAGGCCGCCAGATGTTCCGCTAAATCCTGCACCGTCCAGTTGCCGGTAGCATATTCCTCAAATGCCAGTTTAATCAGTGGTGCACGTTCTTCGTCCAGTATTACTGTCCGTTCCTCCCGCCCCTTATCGTCTGTGCGCCGGATATTGAGGTAGCCAAGTGGGGCGCGGCTAGGTGTCCCTCCCCCTTTGACTTTCTCGTTCAGGCCCTTTTTAACTTCGTTTGCCAGGTTTTGTGAATAAAATTCAGCAATAGAACTCATAATGCCATGTAATAACATCCCGGCAGGGGTATCATCAATGCTTTCCGAAGCGGATACCAGTTGAACGCCACATTCACGCAAGGTGCGCATAATATCAACGTCATCTCCACGGTTACGTGCAAGACGGTCAACTTTATGCACAATCACGTAATCAATCCGGTCAGCGTTTTCCTTTACATACTCCAGCATTTTCTGAAGTTCAGGCCGGTCAGCAGATTTAGCGGAAGTTCCCCTGTCCACAAATTCTTTGCCAACCATAGCTCCCATGGAAAGGGCTTTTTTCTTATTTGCCTCTCTCTGGGCGGGGATAGAAAACCCTTCGTCCGCACCACCACCGCGTTCTGCCTGACCCCGTGTGGAAACACGGAGATAAGATACAGCAAACTTTGGCGTCATGGCATCAGCCAGTGACTGCATTGGATTATTTGAAGTATGCTCCATAAAACAGCCTCCTTTCTATAGTCGTTTGTGCGATTATACCTCTGTTCGCACATCACATCAAGTCGTTTACGCCTTT
>CARTQV010000061.1 GCA_949070545.1 uncultured Candidatus Saccharibacteria bacterium
AAGGCTTTCTTCCGCCTCGACGAAAACGGTGACCTCATCCCGCTCGACTACAACACCGACATCCGCAACAATAAAGACTTATTCCCCGAGGAAAATTAATCATGCCGAAAACTAGGTTAGGGGCTGATACTACTTCTACGGATGGTGCGGAGGTTACGACCGAGCATCCAGCGCGCGAGACCCGTAACGACGGGCTCGAGCGACGCGTATCCGTAAAAGTAGTATCAGCCCCTCAACCTAGCTCTTGCAAACTAATTTTCCTCGGCAATGGTCCTCTTGCAGATTCTACTCTTGCTATTCTTGAGCAACACTGCGATATCATTTTTCATGCCAACGACAAATCCGACCTTGACCAAGTTGTCGCCTTGAAACGCCAATTCCCTAACGCCCACGCCGTCCTTGCTTCTTTTGGCGTCCTAATCAAACCCGAAATCTTGGAGCTTTTCGAACCCGAAGGCATTCTCAACCTCCACCCCTCGAAACTTCCTGCCTATCGTGGACCATCCCCAATTGAGTCTGCCATCCTCGCCGGTGACAATACTTTCAGCTATTCCATCATGAAACTCGCCCGCACTATGGACGCTGGCCCGATTTATCACCAAGCTACTCTCGAAAACCTGCCCTTAGAAAAATCTACCATCTATCACGAACTTGCCACCGCTGGCGCCCAGTGGCTTGTCGAAAAGTTCCACGAGCTAAAGAAATCTGGACTTTCTAGCTTATCCGAGCTCATAAGCCCAACCCCCCAAGACGATTCGATAGCTACTTTTACCAAAAAACTCACAAAATCCGACGCTTTTCTCGAACCCGAAAAATTCCCTGCCGAGACCATCCTCCGCCAAATCATCGCTTACCAAGGTTTCCCAAAACCCAAATATAGCTTTTTCAAAAAAACCTGTATCATCCTCAAGGCTCATTTCCTGAGCGTTGACAAAATCATCCATGATGTTGACTCCGCCTGCACCGAAAGTACTCCGCTCATGCTCCGTTGCGCCGATCGCAATTTCGTCGTCGTCGAAAAGCTCCAGCCTGAAGGGAAAAAACCCATGGACGCTCGCTCATTCATCAACGGCTACGCCCAGCACTAGTTCAGTTCTTACGACAGAATCTGCTGTCTCTGTGCCATAATTTCTTGTTTGAAATTCTCAAAAACCTTCGCCACAATTTCCCGAAAATCTGGCACATTTTCCTCTAACCATGCCCTCGCAACCTGTTTATCGCTGATACCCGCAAATTCATTCAACTGCATGTCCGAAAGTCCCGCACTAATTTCCTGTCCCACTCGCACTTCGAGTTCTTCTTCAGCATGTTCCATGAATGCTATCGCTTCCGCCGCCGGCATCTCCGCAAGTCCCACTTCCGTCATAAAATCTTCATCTACTCGAATCATGTCTGCTTTTCTCCTTTCTTCCATTATACCATAGACATTTTCTTTTCTTAGCATATGCACTATAATATATAATGCATGAGTAGACATGTCTCAATCAAAACTACTGATATTGATCCTTATACCACTCTCGACCTCCACCAGCTCGAAACCGCCATTCGTGAACTCCAACAATCGCCGCCGTCCCCCGAAACGAAACAGTCTCTCCGTGCCGCCCGCCAAACTTTGCGCCAACGCCAACGCAAAATCAAAGCCGAAGCGATGGAATTTGAACGCACCAACGACCACCACGTGCTCGTCTTCGACTCTACGGAAAACTTCTCCAAAATCGCCGGTCATTCGGTGCTTTTTTATACTCTAACTATCGCTGACCGTATTCATCGTCGCTATAGTGTGAAGCACGATTCTGACGATTATTTTCGTTCCGAAGACGGCATCGTCTCAATTCGCGGTCTCGCCCAGCTCGAGAGTCAATTCTCCTCGATCGGCGTCCAACCCGATCCTGAACTCAGCACTACCGAACTTCATTTCTATAAAATCCCTCGCGTCTATAACGACGAACAAATCGCCAAGCTCCGCGACAAGTCCCACCAAGATGTCGAACGAATCACCTCCATCATCCTCCCGAAATCCCCACTCCCGATTCTCTATAACCTCATTCTCGATGCTAATCGTTTGATTTATTACAACTGCAAACGCGTCTCCGATACTCTCGCCCGTGAGACCATCCTCGCCCAAGTCATTCTCGATGCTAACGAAATGCTCGTAGCCTATCTCAACTTTGCGAACGCGAAACCCCATTCTGGAATTATTCGTCGCCCCCTCTCCTACCAAGTCGAGGCTCTCTTCGGACCCGATTCTAAAAAGCCCGAATCTCCCGAAGCCAAAAACTTATTTAACATTCTGTTAAATACTCGTGATCTACGTAATTGTCTCGCCAACGTCGAAAACCTCCATCTCATTCATCACCGCGAACTCTGTGATATCCTCGAAAAAGTCGTCGAAATCGAGCGTCTCACCTCACGCGAATACGCCAAAAGACTCCAAGTCGATCGTCTAAAATCCAAACCGCAATCTTCCGATGAACAATAGCTTCGAAAACTTTCTCCTGCATGAACTTTGGCAAGCCTACGCCGATGCTCGGAAAGGCAAAAAGAAGACCATCGATGAACATCGTTTCGAACTCTGTGATATGGAAAATATCATCGCTTTACGTGATAGTCTCGTTCGTCGTCATTATCATCCCGGCCGTGGTGTCGCTTTCATTGTCAAAGATCCCGTCATCCGCGAAATCGTCGCCGCGCCCTTTCGCGACCGTGTCGTTCATCATTTTCTTTTCAATATTTGTGCCGATTGGTGGGACCGCCGTTTCATTCCCGACTCTTATTCTTGCCGCAAGAATAAAGGCACCCTCTACGGTCAAAAACGTCTCGCCCGCCACGTCCGCCAAGTCACCCAAAATTACACACTCCCCGCCTATGCCGTCAAACTCGATATCCAAGGCTATTTCATGAGCTTGAACCACGAAAAACTTTATCAACGCATTCTCTGGGGGCTCGAACAACAATTTTATCATAGCTCGCGCTCCGATTCTGAGAATGGAATCCGCTGTTCACTCGCCGACAAAGCCACACTCTATAATCTCCTGAAATACACCTGGCATGAAGTCATCTTCGACGAACCCATGAAAAACATCACTATTCGCGGTAATCGCTCCGAATGGAAAAACCTCCCGAAGAGCAAAAGCCTCTTCTGCCAACCCAAAGGTCGTGGCATCGTTATTGGCAATCTCACTAGTCAACTTCTCTCCAACATTTTTCTCGACCAACTCGACCGTTTCGTGAAATTTGAACTCGGATATGAACACTATGGACGCTATGTCGACGACTTTTTCATCCTCGTTCCAATGGAAAAACGTGCACAACTTTTGCGTGATGTCGACGTCATCGCAAAATATCTCCACACCGAACTCGGCCTCACTCTCCACCCGAAAAAGCAACACAAACAACCCGTCAGTAAAGGCATTCCTTTCATCGGCGCCGTCGTTTACCCAGGATTCATTTATCCCAGCCGTCGTGCCCGCAAAAATGCTTATTCCGCCGCCTATAAACTCGCCACCACTGGTCATGGGAAACTCGAAGGCTTTACTGCCCGAATGGGCACTCTCGAGCACATCAATAGCTACAGATTCTTCAAAGACTTATTCGATAGTTTCGGTTGGGACTACGAATAGTGTTATAATTATATCGTGGATCGTAGCGTCCATGGGATCCAACCGTAGTCCTGAGCTCATACTCCGACTGCCAGCGGCTCTCATTAAAAAGATCGTGAAGTTACCCTTTCTGATTTCCTTCGGCGAGATTAGGGAGGCTCATCGTATTCTTGGCCAAGGCTGGGTCTACCCAAAGTCAACTTCTTACTTTTTCACCGTATGTCGAGTTTGGCGCACTCCCCGAACCCACTCTTCGGACTTTGTGCGCAGCGGGCGCATCTACTTACCCGCTCCCAGACCCTTCTACTACGCTGGGCAGAATGGCGTCTATTGGTCGTCGTTTGCTCACTCTAACTCCAACAACGCTTACTACCTCTACTTCAACAGTAGTGGTGTCAATCTGTCCAACAACAACAATCGCTTCTACGGCGACTCCCTCCGCTGCCTAGCGGTGGTGTGCCCGCGGTTCGGTGCCGATCTTTTGCCCGTGCTTACTTTTTGAAAGTAAGCACCTATTTTTATTCTCAAAAAAGAGGGCGGTGTCCGATACATTACAGTTCCGGTCCTGCCCTCAATACCTTTATACTAGCACACTGACTTCTTGAAATCAATAATCTTTTTGGTTTTTGTGATAATCTTCATCCGTTTTAGTCTCTTTGAAGTAATCATAAAGTGTTTTTCCAGTTCTCTCAAACACTTTGTTTGATGAATCTTGATACGACGCAAATCTACAATAACATTTTCAGACTGCCGCGCTGCCTTGTGCAAAGTATTCTGAATCAAATATTTACCTTGCCCTTTTGGACATTTCATTTCCCAAAACAAACCCTGCATCTCTATATCGGGCGTCCGTTCGCCACATTTATTGCTCTTTGGAATTAAAGTTATATCATACCCCATTTCAGTCAACAACACCACCGTTGCCAATTCGTGCGTCTTCAATACAACTCCATTTGGTATTATCGTTCCTTTTTTCATTGGGTTATTCTATCATATTCCT
>CARTQV010000062.1 GCA_949070545.1 uncultured Candidatus Saccharibacteria bacterium
TCATCCTTCAAACTACTCACAGAATCCCCACTTGTTGGTAGTTTCCAATTCTTCGTTTTGTAAATATGAAATATTTACAAAACGAAGTCGCTTAGCATAAGCTCTATGACCTAATGCCTAGACGCATGCTACCCCTATAAATCTTCTCATTTTATCACATCCCCTCGAAAAGCTTCAACCCCCTAAACCACTATCTTCCCGGAGGCAACAAGTCTTGACTTCCATTATATTTGGCGTTAGAATGGGAATCACTTATACTTCGATTACTTTCGCTTTCTAGCGAAAGTAATTTTTAGGCTAATGCCTGGTTTAAACAAGCGTAGTTCTAAAATTACCCGCATAAACAACCTCCTTTCTCCCTCCCAGACACGTTTGTGGTAGACCAGAGGACTTGTTGCCTAGAAGCCAGTCTAACAAAAAGAGGGATCCTGTTGCAAACATAAGTTCAATATCTAGAATAACTAGTAAGTGCGCAGCGGGAGGATCTACTCCTACCGTGCTAAGCCTCTCGGCGACTCCGGACAGAATGGCTACTATTGGTCATCAGCTCCTCTCCCTGACGGCGACGGCGCTTACCTCCTCCTCTTCTACAATAGTGGCGTCGACCCGTCCGTCTACTACATCCGTTACTTCGGCCTCCCCCTCCGCTGCCTAGCTAGTTAGTGTCTATAGTAGGAGGGGGGATAAAAAGCTACCTAACCTTGAAAAACGCTTCCTTTTCTTCCTTCTTTGGCTCCTCAAGCACCGCATCTGGCTCAACAGTTTCCATCTCCTCATTCGTCGTCTGACCACCTCCAGAGCCTCGAGAAGCCCCGAGTGGAATTTTTGCACCCAAACTCTCCCGTTTCTTCTTCCAAGCCCCAAGAAAGCTCTCTGCGCCCTGCTGAACGGGTTTTTTCTCTTCTGCTTTCTGTGTCTTCCACCTCTCTTTAATCTCCTGCTCAACCTCTGCTCGATTCCGCCCGTATTTTGCCGCCACATATGTCTTCAAACTCGCCATCAACTCTGGATTTGCCTCGCCCATCGGTGGCAACAAGCTCATCGTAAAAGGCGCGCTCGGCAGATTGAACATCATTACCGTCGCAATCGCCTGATAGTTCCCCTGTTTATGCAAATCCTCTGCATTAAACACCGGTGTGAACGCTCTCTCCATCAACTCTGCATCTGTCACTCCCAGTCTCCCCGCCATGATCGTGCCACAGTTCCCGAGAATCGCCTCTCGAATCTTGTCTGTCAGCTGGGTCATGAACTGATTCGCAAGGAACAAGTTCAATCGATATTTCCTCGCCTCCGAAAGAATACTCTCGAAACTATCCGTCGCAAAGTTCTGAAACTCGTCCACGAATAGACAAAAATCCTTCCGTTCATCCTCTGGAATATCCGCCCGACTCATCGCCGCCTGCTGAAACTTCATCACAAGAATCATCCCCAGCAAGTTCGCATTAATATCCCCGAGCTTCCCCTTTGAAAGATTTACCAAAAAAATCTTCTTTTCATCCATCATCTGCCGAATATTAAACCCACTCTTCGTCTGTCCAAGGATGTTCCGCATAATCGTATTTGAAAGGAACGGCCCCCATTTTGACGAAAACCACGTAATCACCTCACCCGCATCGCTACTTTTCTGGCTCGCCGGAAATTCCTTCGTCCAATAGTCATACACCGCCTTATCTTTCACATATTTCAGCTTACTCTTGACGAACTCCGGATCCGTGAAACACTGCGGAATATCAATAAATGTCGCCCCTTTCGGATCCGCCATAAGCAATAACGCTGCATTTCGGAACATGTGTTGTCCACGTGGTCCAAAATATCCCTGATTATTCGGATCGAAAAGACTTTGCAACATTGAAATCCCCTCTTGTACAATGAAGTCCTTTTGGTCCTCAGTCGTCCACTCAAACATATTCATTCCGACTGGATGTTCAATATCCGCTGGCTCAAAATACACCACATCATCAATCCGATCCTCTGGCACTTTCGAAAGCAAAAGCTCCGCCGCATCCCCATGCGGGTCGATAAATGCAAATCCCCTCCCCGCCACCATATCCTGATACGCAATATTTGTCAGCAACACCGACTTTCCCATACCGGTCGCCCCAATCACATAAGTATGTCGTCTACGGTCATTGTCACTCAATCGAATCTCCTTCTGCACCCCCCGGAACTCATTTACCCCAAGCAAGACCCCATCTTTCACCAATTTCGCTGGTCCATCGACCTGTTTCGTTGCCTGCCTTTCCACTTGTGAAGTTGGAATCGCATTCTGGGCCGGCAAATGGAACAACGACGCCAGCTCAACACTATTCAGAACATTATCACGCGTCCCCTGTGGGAAAAACCGGAACAAATAATCCACCGTCAATTTCCGCGCATCTTTTAACATATCATATTGAAAACCATTGTACGTTGGCGAGTCAAACTGCGAGAACGCCGCTACCAATCCCGATAACATCGCCTCCGATCGTTCTCGAGTACTCGAACTCGCCACCACTCGCACCAAAGTCTCAAATCCCGGATATTTCGTCTTTTCCTCGATCGCCGAAATCTCCGCCTGTTGCAAATTCGTGAGCGGCTCATGTTCCTCATCATTTTTGTGTTCAGCTGGCGTCTTCCAAAACGCCAACATCAAATCTTTCAGAAAATTGAGAGTTCCGCTCGCAACTTTTTTCTTTGAATTGTTTTTTTTCTTTCCATCACGAATATTTTGTGCTCGCTCCGCCGATTTTTGTGTCCAACCCCCATCCGTCGGCCGAAACAACAATTGTAGAGCCATCCCTTCGTTCGTCTTTGTCACTGACATCGCATTAAGAATCGCGAGACTTGCATCACGTTGAGTCTCTTCATAAGTATTAATCGGATAGACAAATTCTTTCTTCAGGCTCATCTCACCCCCTGTCACCTGTTCTGTCGTTATGTCTTCCGCGAAAATACTCTCTTGTTCAATCTCCTCCAACCTCGCCGACGGATAAGCCGACACAATCGCCTGCTTCACCGTCTCCGTAATCACCGCTGGAACTACCGCATAATATTTAATCAATCCATTCGTCGCTATAATTTCAAAAGAAATATGCCTCTGCCCATAAACCCTTGCCTTAAACCCCTTCGTCAAAGTCGACGCAATAATCGAATACATCACTTGCGCCTGAGAGAGCGCCTCGTTTGTCACATCACGCTCATCACGTCCCCCTCCTTGAATATCATCGGTACTCGGCGGCAGATGAATCAACATCGGCACCATTTTGAGCCCTCGCTCATAATTCTTCGCTCGCCGTTCTTTGTTCAGATGTCCCCCAAGTATCATTCCTACCGCAAAAACAACTATCCCGACCCCAATAATCACCAACAACCAACTAGGCAGCATTTCCACCCACTCCATTCCGATCACCAATTCGCCGGTTGAACACCCCAAGCGTCGCATTCACCCCTTGACGGTAGACATCCTCCAATTCTCGCACCCGAAAACTCGATTTATTGATAATCTTGTCCACCTCTGGCACAACCTTCCTTGTTACCTCTTCCTGACCTTTCGTCGTCGCCTTCACTTCAAATTTTAGTCCCTGCCCTAGTTCATGCTCCAAATCCTCTCTGTCGTCCGCCAAATGCTCCGCAACCTGCAATCTACTTTCATCTCCGACCACTTCCTCAGGGTGTTCCAACTCAATTTGATCTCGTTTTATCTCCGTTTCCGCACGATTCACCCTCTCCATGTGGTTCACACTTTCCACCCCTATCAACTCTGCATTACCCACCGTCATTTCTCGTGGCTCTTCTCCTGATACAACCGCCATCGGCCCCCAATGTCCTGCCGCCTCCGTCAAAGCCCCATTCCCAATCTGTCGAACTGGCTCTCTAAGAACCCCAGCATCCCGCAAGTCTTCACCCGACTGAACATTAGCTGATCGTCTCGCTTGTTTCATCTGCCCTATTTGTTCTTCATGTACGCCTATCTTTCCACCCCGAATATCAGCCTGTTGCCACGCCATTCGTCCGATATGCTCCATCTGTTCTCTCTGGTGATTCGTCGCCTGCTCAATCTCCGCCGTCAAAGCCTTTGCATCAATTTTCCTCGCTTCACCCTTTCGATTATCCATATGCTTATTTTAGCATACTTTCAGAGTTTTGTTCACATTTTTTATCACTTTTTCACCCCTATAAAATCCTTATTCAAACTTTCTGTCTCTGTTTTGGTATTTTTTACAACACCCTTTCATTATCTCGCCTGCGTCCGTTTACTAATCAAGAAACACCCTAGGAACACAAATAACACCGCTAGCACTATCGTCATCGGGTTCATTGTCCCGAGCGACTGCGCTAGAAGAAGCATAATCGGTCCAAACGCCACCACCGCCGCATAAAGCGCTGTCTTTCGCCCCACCTTCTTCCCCATAATCCGCGTCGCTATCTTCACCAACCAGAAGGCGATTCCGAACATCAAAATATAGAATGTTGTAAAAAAAACTAAAAC
>CARTQV010000063.1 GCA_949070545.1 uncultured Candidatus Saccharibacteria bacterium
TATTTTTATAGGAGCAGAATCATCAAAAAAAGACCTTGCCTAGGTCTCCTGGCGGAGGGTGGGAGAAAAGTAATCTCGCTATGCTCGATAACGAACTCGAGTTCAAATCTCCACTTCTTTTCAAGAAGCAAAATATCACCAAAGGGTGATATTTTCCTCCTGGCGGAAGCGAGAGGATTCGAACCTCCGATACGGTTGCCCGCATACACGCGTTCCAGGCGTGCGCCTTCAACCACTCGGCCACACTTCCACTCCCTAAATCATAGCACATCTCTGTCCTCTCGTCCACTTTACTTTGTGCGCAGCGGGAGTGTAGGAGTGTTTACTGCCCCTGGCGGAAGTATCAGTGGTTTACATTCAGCTGGACAGTCTAGCTACAATTGGTCTTCGTTCGCTACTGGTGCTTCCTTCGTCGCTTACGACCTCAACTTCGATAGTAGCGGTGTCAAACCGTCCGCTAGCTATGCGCGTTACACTAGTCTCCCCCTCCGCTGCCTAGCTAGTTGGTGTCTATAGTAGGAGGAGATAGGGAATTAACAAATTTTGTGCTATAATACTCATATGCCCGAGTGGTGAAATTGGTATACACGTATGCCTTAGGAGCATATGCCGCAAGGCGTGCTGGTTCAAGTCCAGTCTCGGGCACCAATACTTTACAATATATTCAGAATATTTTATAGTATTGATTACTTTGTGCGCAGCGGGTGGATTACTATCGGTGGTTATTACGGTGGCATGAGCCAAAAAGCTTTTCGCTCCTCGGGGCAGAATGGCGACTATTGGTCGTTGTTTGCCCATTCCTATTCCAGCTTTGCTTACTATCTCAGCTTCGCTGGTAGTGGCGTTACCCCATCTAATTCTAGCAGCTCTAGCGCTCGCTCTTACGGCCTCTCCCTCCGCTGCCTAGCTAGTTAGTGTCTATAGTGGGAAAAAAGCCTAAATCACCTCTAACTCGCCCTTCAATCGCTCAATCAACGCCGTCTTTTCCTCAATTCCATCTCGCGTCTGTTTCACGAGCTCCGCCGGCGCTTTATCGACATAATTTGGGTTCATCATCCGCGCGTTTAACGCATCCAGCTCCCGCCCCACCGCAAGCACTCGCTCCTCAAGCTTATCACGATATTTCTTCACCACTTCTTCTGGTACGTCAAGATAAACTTCATGATTATGTAACGCCAACCTTAACCCTCTCGGCTGCCCATCACAGCTCACTACGCTCGGAACTTTCGCCAACGCCATCACCAGCAGCTGATTATCATCCACCAAGCTATCGTCACCATAAAGCAACCCCCACTTTTTGCCCTTAGAGGCACCTGAGAGCTCGTTTAAGACCCTTCTGGCTTCCGACACGACACCCATCAACCTTTCGAAGTTCTCTGCACTCATAGCTTCCCATTTCAATCTAGACGGCCATTTCTGCACAATCAACAACCCTTCCGTCCAGCTCAAACTCTGCCAAATCGCCTCTGTCACAAACGGCGCAAACGGATGTAGCATTTTCAGAATCATCTCCAGCGTCACCTTCAAAAGCGGAACATTCTTATAAATCTTCTGACTCTCAATAAACCAATCCGCATATTTGTCCCAAATCACATTTTGCAAAGTCTCAACCGCCTCCGAGAAACGATATCCCACCATATCATCCTCAATCGCCTCCTTGCATTTCGTCAATTCTCGACAAATCCAATCCTCCCCCATATTGTCCGTCGAATAAGGCATTTCCGCTCCTGCCCTGACCGCGCCTTCGTTCACAATCTCAGCATCAAGCTCTGCCTCCGCCATTTCAATTGCTGTCATGCTCCCACTCTGACTCTCGTCCACCATCCCCTGAATAAACCGCGAGATATTCCACAATTTATTGCAAAGATTCCGACCCGCGATCACACTGTTCTCAGAAAACGCCTGATTCATCCCTGCGCTTCTACCTCTGAGAATCCCCAGCCGAAACGCGTCCGAACCGTATTTCGTCACAAGTTCCATCGGATTAATCACGTTACCCTTGGATTTTGACATCTTCTGACCATGTTCGTCCAGCACCAAACCATGCAAATATACTTGTTTGAACGGCACCTCACCCGTGGCATACACCCCCATCATAATCATCCGTGCCACCCACGCAAACAGAATATCCGCCCCAGTTTCCATCACATTGAGTGGATAATACGGGTTTTCTCGCCCTTCTTCCCAATTCGTACAAACAATCGG
This sequence comes from uncultured Candidatus Saccharibacteria bacterium, assembly GCA_949070545.1. Lineage (GTDB taxonomy): Bacteria > Patescibacteriota > Saccharimonadia > Saccharimonadales > Saccharimonadaceae > Nanosyncoccus. The sequence goes on from CARTQV010000063.1 coordinate 2,206, forward strand.
CCAATGCGCACTCGAGAACCATGTGTCAAACGTATCCTCATCTCGATAATATTTCACCCCACCAACTTCAATCTTCTGCAAATTCACTCGCGTATCGAAAATCCACTCCGGCGCACTTGCAGTTCCCGTCTGCCGAAACATCGGAATCGGAATCCCCCATGGTATTTGCCGACTAATATTCCAATCTTTCAGCCCCTGTAGATAGTTAATCAGCACCTTTCGCTTATTGTTCGGCCAAAATTCAATCTCTTTCGCCTCTAGCTTTTCGACCGCCCCCTTCGCCAACCTCTCTACATCAATAAACCATTGCTCCTTCAACATTGGTTCAATCACCGCACCACACTTATAGCAATGCCCCACAGCATGCGTAATTTCTTTCTCACCTCTGAGCAAACCTTGCACTTCCAACTCATCGAGTACTTTCTTTCGACATTCTTCTGTCGAAAGCCCTGCAAACTCCTCACCTGCACTCGGGAGCATCTTTCCATCCTCACCAATCACTTGCACACGTGGTAAATCATGGCGTTCGCCCACTTCAAAATCATCAAAATCATGTGCCGGCGTAATCTTTACTGCTCCTGTACCATATTCCATATCCGCATGTTCATCTGCAATAATTGGAATTTCCCGATCCGTCAATGGCAACTTCACCACCCCACCAATCAAATCTTGATATCGCTCATCGTTCGGATTGACCGCCACTGCCGTATCACCAAAAATCGTCTCTGGCCGCGTCGTCGAAACAATAATCTCCCGATGCGTGAAATCACTCGCGCTATCAACCATATCCTCCGGCACACTCGCCACCTGATAAGCAATCTCCCAAAGATGACCTTTTTCTTCCTTATGTTCAACCTCAATATCCGCAAATGCTGTTTGGTGTTTCGGGCAAAAGTTCACCAATTTCTCCCCTCGATAGATCATGCCATCATTCCACATTTTCTCAAAGGTTTTATACACCCGCGCCACCACATTCTCATCCAGCGTAAACGTCAAATCCGGCCAAGCGCAGCTCGCCCCAAGCGCCCTCAGTTGCAACTCCATATTTCCACGCTGTTCTTCCACGAATTTCCAAACCTGCGCATACAGTTCATCTCGCGAATATTCAAACCGTGTGTGTCCTTGTTTTTCTAGCGCCCGCTCATACACCACCCAAGTCTCAAAACCAGCATGATCTGCCCCCGGAATATACCAAGTCGAACGCCCCCTAAGTCGATAATACCGCGCCAGGGAATCTTCAATCGCCACTGTCAACCCATGTCCAATATGCAAATTACCATTTGCATTTGGTGGTGGCATCACAAGCGCATAACAATCCTGCGTTTCTTTCTCACTCTGCCCCGCAGCCTGCACTTTTTTCGGCTGGAACACACCAGTTTTTTCCCATTCCGCATAAATTTGCGGCTCGAACTCTCCCGGTTCGTAACTCTTTGTGAACTTCATAAAAATATTATATCACACCCCCTCTTCCTAGATCGAAGCTCTTAATCTAGTTTCAACTTTTCCTGCATCGCCCTAAATTCTTCTTCCGTCGGTTTCAACTCACGTTCGCCCGCCCAGTTCTCATTCACCGGCAAAATATGCACATGTGCATGTGGCACATCAATCCCCACAATCTTAACCTGCATTCGCTTTCCTAGAACATCCTCCATATGCTTCGCCAATTTCTTCACCGTAAACATCACTGCCTGATAGTCCTCATCAGGCAAGTCGTAGACTTTATCCACTTCGAGTTTCGGAATTACCAACGTATGACCCTCAGCCTCAGGCGCAATATCAAGAAATGCAAACGTTTTCTCATCTTCATAAATCTTATAGCAGGGAATCTCCCCTTGAATAATCTTCGTAAACAAACTCGCCATTTTTTCTCCTTTTCTTTATTCTAGTCAACAAGCCCTCCTGTTGTCAACTCCAGTGCGCAGCGGGTGGGTTCATTTGCCCGATGAGAATACTCTGGGTCATGCTGGGT
>CARTQV010000064.1 GCA_949070545.1 uncultured Candidatus Saccharibacteria bacterium
TACGGTGTGCTATAATGAGAAGATAGGGTTGCACTTTAACCTAAAAGTAGAGCTTTGAGTCTTGAATTTGGCCGAGAAAGGGGATGGTAAGATGGCCGAAGAAATTGAGCTTAAAACAACGATGGAAGTTGGCGATATCAGCTACGGCCTCGACTGGCACTCGTATCCAGATTGTGCACAGGATCTGAGGTTTTTGGCAACGCTTCTGCCACAGATATTGGCGGAGTTTCAGATGTTAGCAAAAATTCATCCGAACGTCGAAATTGGTTTCTCATTGACGATCGGGGAACTTCACCTTGACCAAGAAGTATATGCTTGGCAAGTTGAAGCCCTGTCTCCTGACTGGAATGAAATGGGACCATATCGCGTGGAATCTAGTTGGCAGGAATATTATTTTGCACGCTGTTTGGACGATCGCACAAAAAACTACGCAGGAAGTGTGGAAGTGGACTTGCGGTTGTACCATCGAGGGCTGATGACGACAGACGAAGAAAAACAGCAGCTGGACCGCATGATGCGAACGGCTTTCATGATGTATTACGAAAATGTTGCTTCGTCCTATCCGGATTGGGAGTCGGATTATATCGATGCCCCTAAAGCGCTCTATTAATTTCTGTTTTGGAGACGAGCTCGTCTAGTTAGCTACCACAGTCTGTGGTAGCTTTCTTTTTAGTGGTTCCTCCTACTATAGACACTAACTAGCTAGGCAGCGGAGGGAGTAACCGTAATAATGGTAGTAGTCATAGTAATGAGATGGATATATACTATTGCTAAAATAAAGATGGTAAGCACCGTAAATATACGCATCTGGTCCGATTTGTTGCACTAAGATAGTTTTAGACCAATAGTCGCCATTATGCCCAGCGTGGTAGAAGGGTCTAGGAGCGGGTAAAGTGATGTGCCCGCTGCGCACAAAGTTTACAACCTTGGTTCACCATGATATAATAAAAAACGAAGGGAACTTAGGCCTTTACAAAATTGAGAGGAGGTGTTCGAATGAACACTAAAATGGAACTTGGCTTATACGACAAGCCGCCACTCGCTAAGTGGCTCATCTTGTCCTTGCAACACGTCTTCGCTATGTTTGGCGCCACGATTCTGGTGCCAATCTTGGTGAATCAGACTGCTGAGGAGACTGTTCTTACAATCCCTGTTGCGCTGGTGACTTCGGGGATCGGAACATTGATTTACATCGTCTGTACGCGCGCTGGCTCTCCTGTTTATCTCGGGAGTTCGTTTGCGTTCATCGCGCCGATTGCGGCCGCCTATGCGAAGGCTGGTATTTCTGGTGCCATGACCGGCGCAATGGCAGTTGGCCTGATTTATGTAGTTTGCGCCATTGCGATACGAATCGCAGGGAAAGGTTGGTTGGAAAAACTTTTGCCACCGATCGTGGTCGGACCGATGATCATGGTGATCGGTCTCGGGCTTGCCCCATCCGCAATCTCCCAAATCGGGCTAAGCGCTGGATCGGACGCGAACTGGCGATCAATTCTAGTAGCACTGATCGCCTTTCTGGTAACAGCTATTATCGCTGTTACCAGAAAGGGTTTCTTAGGAGTCATACCAGTTCTGGTTGGGATTATCAGCGGGTATATTGCAGCGTTAGTTTTGGGGCTGGTAGATCTTTCGCCAGTTTATGCTGCTGCATTTTTCAGTATGCCGGAGTTTATGCTCCCGGGCGTGAATTATAGCTTGAATTTTAACGCCCTACCAACCATTGCGCCGATTGCACTCGTCACGATGGCGGAGCATGTCGGTGATCACAAGGCGCTCAGCGCAATCATCGACAAGGACCTGATTGAAGATCCTGGGCTCGACCGAACACTACTTGGTGACGGTCTCGCGACGATTGCTGCCGCCTTGCTTGGTGGTCCGCCAAACACGACCTACGGAGAAAATACGTCCGTAGTCGGTATCACAAAAATCGCTTCAGTCTGGGTAATTGGCGTGGCGGCCGTAATGGCGATTTGTCTTGGCTTTTTAGGCAAGTTCACGGCTCTGGTTTCGACCATTCCAAGCCCAGTGCTCGGCGGGGTGTCGATTCTGCTCTACGGTTTCATCGCATCGAATGGCCTGAAGATGCTTGTCGAGGAACACGCCGACTTTAACAACATGCGTAACGTCGTGATCGCCGCGACCATGTTGACGCTCGGGCTCGGTGGCGCGGTGATTGCCTTGACGTTCGGTAGCGCATCAATTTCGTTTTCGGGCATGGCGCTCGCAGCGATTGCGGGAATCCTACTGAACCAATTTCTGCCAAAGGCGGCAGACTAACCTCTCGTACTTTGGGTGGTTTTAGCGTCATGATTTTTCATGGCGCTATTTTAGCCCGAAAAAGTTCTTGACGTTTATCCTTTTCTGCGCTATGATAAGGATAAGCTGATACGCTTCACAGGGGTTCCACTGATTCGTTTAGTGGAGTGTGGAGACTTTAACAAAAACAAAAACAGCGGATTAAAACAAACCAATGTGCCCCAAGGGTGGGCGCGCATCAGCGAAAAACTGGCTCTTCGGAGTCAGTTTTGCTGTCTCGGGGTTGACGTGAAAAATATATAAATTATAATAGACAAGCGACGCTAAGCTCGAGCACTTTTTTATTCAAGCTTCTTTATTTTTGCCCTAGGTTTTCATCTGTTTGGCAGGTGAGAGTTTAGGGCAAAAATATCCTGGTTGCCCAAAATATGAGAAGGAGGGTTCAAAAATGTATTTCGCGAATATTGAAACAGGAAAAAATGGCATCCTACCAGAAAGTTCGGTGCGTACGCTCCGGAAAACGCTAGAAGTGGTGTCAAAGCGTTGTCTTCCCAATATCCAGAAAGGAAGTTTTCGGATCAGCTATTGCGCTAAAGACAGCCAGTCACTTGAACCGGAGATAATTATGCAAGGACACTTGCCGCATGGACCATCGCGGGAACAACTCTATGCCAACTATGAACGGTCAAGTGACGAGATTGTCCGCCATTCCGAGAACGAAATCGCTTCTTGGGTGGCGCCATCGGCTCCGAATCTTAACATCCCACGGATTTACGTGCACGATGGTATGAGCGCAGCGTTCTTAAGGAGCGACGACGGAAGTTTCTTGATTTCTTGCCGCTTAGCCAATGGGGACCAACGCTCAGCTGAAGCTGAGCAAACGTTCTTCTATGCTGCGATGATAGCTCTCGGTGAATTACGTCCGGACGATATGACGTTGGAGACGGAAGTTCTGGCGCTGCCAGAAGATGTTGAACGGGTGAGGCGAATAGTCAGCGAGGCCATGGGCCATTCGCTAAAACTACATCTCCATATGCATGAAGATGTCCGCTACGCTTAGGACTTCCAGGAAAGAAACTTGAACCGCTAGCAAGTTCGCTAGCGGTTTTTCTTGACATTTTATACCAAGCGTGTCAAAATAAAACCAATGCAACTAAAAATTAATTTCACAATTATCACACTTTTCCCCGAGGCTTTACGGCCTTATCTTGACAGCTCAATGCTCTATAAGGCTCAAGATCGTGGGATCATCCAAGTTGATTTTGTCAATCTACGTGATTTCGGGCTGGGGCCCCATCGTTCGGTCGACGACACGCCTTACGGTGGGGGAGATGGTATGCTACTTCGCCCTGAGCCAGTTTTTGCAGCAGTCGAAAGCGTAAAAGAGAGGCATCCCGAAACGGAGGTCATTATCCCGACACCAGTTGGCATGACTTGGACTCAGGAACTTGTGCGCCAGTTTGCATCCGTCAGCAAGCAACCGAAACATTATACGATCATTTGCCCGCATTATGAAGGGTACGACGAACGGACTTTGACGATTGTCGACCATCAGATTTCTCTCGGGCATTATATCCTCACAGGTGGGGAACTGCCAGCATTAATTTTAATTGATTCGATTACGCGTTTGCTCCCAGGCGTGCTCGGCGGAGAAAATTCAGCCATTATCGAAAGTTTCTCGGATGGAGACAATCTTGAGTTTCCGCAGTATACGAAGCCAGCTGAGTTTCGCGGCATGAAAGTACCTGAGATTTTACTGTCTGGTCATCATGCGAAGATTGCAGCTTGGCGTAGTGAACAAAGTAGGAAAAAATCCCCTCCTCCTACTATAGACACTAACTAGCTAGGCAGCGGAGGGAGAAGCCACCGAA
>CARTQV010000065.1 GCA_949070545.1 uncultured Candidatus Saccharibacteria bacterium
ACGCCTATTCCCTCCGCTGCCTAGCTAGTTAGTGTCTATAGTAGGAGGAGGGGAGAGAGAAAGGGGAGAAGAGAGTAGAAAGAAAATAAAAGAAGCAACCTTGTTCTTTCTAGCTTAGTAGTTTAGTTTGGAGGCGCGTTCGCGACGCCTGCCGTTGCAGGGTCGCGCCGCTCGTCCTCGTCGTAACTCCGGATCCTCCAAGAAATTAATATCTGACTAGAAATAATACTCCTGTGCGCAGCGGGGATATCTTACTTCCTTATACTAATCCGCTAAAGTATTCTGGAGAGTATAGTTATTATTGGGCTAGCACAGTTCATCCTGATGACGAACATGCTTACCGTCTTAATATTGGTTATACAACGAATCCCTTTAATGATAGTCTTTATCATGTCGGTAACTCCCTCCGCTGCCTAGCTAGTTAGTGTCTATAGTAGGAGGAGGGGAGCAGAATGGCAGTGCCGAGATAATTGTATTGAACTGGAGGTTATATTATAATGAATCTAAATAAAGTAGAATACTATGCCAAAGCAAATGAAAGAAATTCAGACAACCAAAAAATCTAAGAACAACGCGCACTCTACAGCGACGGTTGAGATTAAAAAGAAATCATTGATGAAACTAGCGATAACGATAGTCGTGTTGGTTGCGTTACTTTCTGGTATGGTTGGCGGGGCCGTAGTCTGGATACTGGCAAAAAGTAGTGAGCCAGAAATGAATGACTGGGCAAAAATCTATCTTTCTCATATTAAAACCGTCCGCGAAAACGACGACAGCAATGATAAATCGAATGATGAAACGCAGAGTGAGAGCTTTTGGGAGGACGAGCAAGCAAATCCGAAAGTCAGCTTCTATGAAACTACAAGCAACTCTACGCCAATGATGATGGTAAATTATACTTCTGTCGAGAACAATTTAAGCTACAATTCCGTAGCTATTTATTCGATCGTTAATGAGGAAGTGGTATTCATCAATTATCAAAACTCCAACTTGTTTTATGTGCTAGGCATAGAAAACAATACTTATAATTACTATCTCAAGAGCGAGGATGATGACGAAAATACCTATTTAGATGTTGATGAGTTTTTTGGCAAGGGGGATGAAGACAAGAATACAGACGATGGAGAAAGTGATGAGACGAAAGAATCACCATTCGAGAAGGCCGAAACGACCTGTTCGACAAAGGAAGAGGCTGATGATTATTGTGGCAACATTTTCGCTGAAGAGCCAGTGGAGATGCCAAGTTTTGATTATTCGCCAGAAATGTCCGATAAGGTTTTGGCTGAGGCTGTGGCTGGGGTATCGGATGAATATCTGACGGAAGCCGAAGTGAAAGAACAAACCGAGGAAAAGCTGCAAGAATCAGCGACCGAGGCCGAAAAACGCCTCAAAGCGAAAGAAGAGGCGAAAGAATATTTTATGGTAGGAGATCAAAAGGTGAGGTTTGGGAAGTATGCGCATTATGGCGACTGCTATGTTGACGCTAACGGAAAAATTGTAGAATACGGTTCTGGAGATGTTGCGTTGACTTTGAACCCTGATTTTACGGCGACGATTGACGGGGAAACTACGAAATTTGAGGTACGCCCACTTAGGCACGGCGATGTGTATAATGGTATGGGTTGTGGAGAAAATCAGAATGAAAGCTGCCCTGTAGATTCCATGAATGGGAAAATAGCGATCGTAATCGAGCAAAGACCGTCAGAATACAACAAAAATGCAGTGCCAATTACATTATTTACCTATGAACAAACCAAATATATGGATGATGGCAGGTTGACCCCATACAAATATGACCTGATGCCTGTTACTGGCGTAGCGCTTAATTACTATCGTTTCATCGGAAAATAAAAAACGAAAACCATAGCAGGACATTGAAGACTGTAGTTTTCGTGGTACACTCGGCGCGATTCGAACGCGCGACCCCTTGTTCCGAAGACAAGTGCTCTAATCCGCTGAGCTACGAGTGCATGAATATATTATAACATAGTTCTAGATCAAATCGGAATTAAGATAGTAATAATACTCCAGAAGCTCTCGCGAATAGTTTTTTACGATGGCGAGACTAGAGGCATTTTTGTGATCAGTGGTCGAGTTCTTGGATGGGACAACCAGCATGCGAGTGATACCGACTTGTTCGACAAAAGCGGGATTATGACTAACCATGATGATTGTTCCGGAATAACCATGCAAATTCTCTCCAACAATCTTCTGTGTTTCTGGATCAAAATGATTGGTCGGCTCATCGAGGATGATTAAATTCGCACGTTGGAGCAAAATCTTACACAGTGCAACGCGAGCTTTTTCACCAGGAGAGAGGACACCAACTTTTTTATAAATGTCGTCATCATGAAAGAGAAAATTCGAGAGCATGCCGCGAAGTTCAGTGTCGGTGAAATCATGCGACTGGATATTCTCAAAAATCGTGCGACGCGGATCGAGGATTTCCAGCTCTTGGGCATAATACGCGATTGTCGTGTTGGCGCCGAGGATGATACTGCCCGAAGTCGGTGTTAGTTCCCCGACGATAAGTTTCAATAAAGTTGATTTTCCGACACCGTTTTCGCCGACAATGAGAAACTTTTCACCACGAGTAAGCGCAAATGATAAACGCGAGTATAGCTCAGGCGAATCAGGATAGGCAAAAGAAAGGTTCTGGACTTCGAGTGGAGTTTTGTTGCTCTGTTTTGCGGGAGAAATATTGATTTCGACGCGACCATAATCTTTCTCGCGAGTTTCGAGCTCGGCAAGCTTTTTTGCAAGGACTTTTTCGCGTTGATGTCCCATGCCGATTAGAGCCGTATTCGAGCGCTTCGCAGCGCGCGCACGCTCGACAAACTCGGTAAGACGTCTAATCTCACGTTCTTGCTCCGTAATACGAGCGTCTTCAGCAGCTTTTTCTTCAGCATACTGTCGGCGAAAATCGGTGTAATTCCCGCGATAAACTTTCATTTTGTGGGTGACTTTGTTCACGAAAAGCGTTTTGTTAGTGACGGCGTCGAGGAATTCGATGTCGTGGGAAATTACCATCACCATACCTTTATAATGACGAAGGAAGTTCATGACAAATTGTTTTGTCATTGCATCGAGGTGGTTTGTCGGTTCATCAAGTAAAAGCAAGCCAGCATTTTCAAACAAAACGCGCGCGAAGGCGACTTTTGATTTTTGACCACCCGAGAGATCCTGCATCTTCTGGTCGACTAAGCCCGACAAATGCATTTTTTCAAGAATACGCAGCAGTTCATAATCGAAGTTCGCAACGTCATATGTATCAATCAAATCTTGGAGTTTTGTGATGCGTTCGAGGATTGCTTTGCTCTCAGGGTATTTTGCGAGTTTTTCATACTCAGCATTTAGTTCGAGCTGAAGGCTATCCACGGGACGACCAGCAGCGACATACTCCCAAACCGTAATTGCTTTGTCTTCGGGCGAGATAACGATTTCTTGGGGAAGATATCCGAGGCGAAGCCCTGGTAAAGTGATTTCACCGTCATCGAGTTCCTGTTGCCCGAGAATCGCACGAAATAACGTCGTCTTTCCAGCGCCGTTCACGCCGACAATGCCGACTTTATCTTCGACATCAAAATGAAAGTCGCAATCATCATAAATCACTTTTGCACCATAGGCAAGTTGTAGATGTTCGGCTTTCATTGTCTAATTATATCATGCATAGCAACAATTATTATGCTAAAATAAAAACGTGGATCATGCGTCCATGGGGACTGAGAGCGGGAACCGAGGTCAAGCTCCACCGACTGGATGTCCTCTTTTTTGTGACTAAAACTTCTTGTGTTTTTTTGAAATATGATATATACTAGGGGTGTCTAGTTTATATCATAGCCATTTTTTGGTAGTAGATTACCATATCCTATGTCGTTGTTACATGCTGACTCAACGTAATCTATTAAGCGGCACCGCTATGTAATTGATTGCGTTCAGTATGGAAGGCATAGGTTATGAATGGACTAGACACCTTGCGGTGTCGCTTTTTGTGACATAAGCGATAGGTTCTTTGTTACGAC
>CARTQV010000066.1 GCA_949070545.1 uncultured Candidatus Saccharibacteria bacterium
AACCAGTTTCTTCTTTAGCTTCACGTATAGCACAGGCGGTCAAAGTTTCGCCATGTTCAAGGTGCCCGAGCGGTAGATTCCATTTGCCGGTGTAGGGTGCTTTTGCTTCTCGGACTAAGCAAATTTTGTTTTCATCATTCACTAGAACTGCGCCAACGACGAGGTGAGAGTTGCGTTTTAGCCTAGCACGCATAGTCTGTTGTAGCTCATCGGGACTAACTGATGCGAGTAATTCGTTGAATTTAGCGTCAATTATGGAATTATCAGAAGCGTACATGCGATATAATGTTTAAACTATTTTGTTGGCAGGGGCGCACGGAATCGAACCATGATCTACGGTTTTGGAGACCGCTATACTAGCCGTTGTACTACGCCCCTATGCTTCTATATTATCATAAAAGAACTTGTTTTTGGGTGAAAAAACTGATAAGATTGTAGTAATGGTTATTAAGTGAGGTTAAATGCGCACGATTCATCTCGGTTTTCAGCTACATGAACCATATCAGTTGAAAGAGTTTTCTGATGAAGAGGGGTATTTTTTGGCGGAAAGTTTTAAAAAGGCGAACGAAGACGTTTATCAACCATTTTTTGCCTTCCTGGAGCGGACGACACAACGTTACAAACAATTCCACTTTTCTTTGGCCGTTTCGGGAATTTGGCTGGAGCTAGCGGAACGATATGATCCGGAGTTAGTGCGACGGCTGAAAAAATTGGTTGGGCTGAAACAAGTGGAGTTGGTGGTGTCGCCGTATTATCATTCCCTGGCGGTTTTTTATAGTGGAGAAGAGCTGGCGGAACAAGTTCGACTTTATCGTGAAAAAATTGAACAGTTGTTTGGAGTGAATGGGCGGATTTTTTATTTGCCGGAGTTGATTTATAATGATCAAATTGCGAAAATCGCAGAAGATTTGGGTTTTGCGGGAATGCTGGCGGCGGGACCGCAGAAAGTGCTTGGTTGGCATAGTCCGAACCACGTTTATGAAGCGCATGGCTGTGAATATTTGCGAGTTTTGTTCGAAAATGAGCATTTGACAAAACTGGTAACAACGAAATCGCCAGAGATTTTGGTAGAAAAAAAGTTTGAGGAAGGCGATAAGGTCGAAATGCATGAAGTTTTGTCGGCGAAGAGATTCCAAAAGGTACTTGATCTGGATTGTTTACGCGGGAATTTGGTGAATCTGTATTTTGATGCAAGGGTTTTCTGTGATTTACGCAAGGTGGGTGTGATTGGATTTTTTGATGAGCTGGTGCGTGATTGGCTGGAAGTTTCGGGAAATCGGTTTGTAGGAGCGGCGGAAGCTTGCACGGTGGAGACGCCGATGGCAGAAATGGTGGTAGAAGGGATTGTGAGCACGCGGGGCGGCAACATGAAAGAAGAATCGGCTGAGAAGACAGAGGGATATTTGCCGGTAGCAGTAAAGGAAATAAAGGTTCCGAGCTGGTTGGATGAAAAACCACAACGGGAGATAGCGAAGGCGCTTTATGATATACGGCGCGAGATTTTGGCGAGTGAAGATGAGCGGTTGATTGCGGATTTTCGGAGACTTTTGACGGCGGATTATCAGATTGAGATGAAGGAAAAAGATCTTGGAAATTGGCAGAAGATTTTGGCGGATTTGAAGCGACGTGCGAATGAAGCAAAAAAGTCTCAGGCTGTGGAGATTTCGCGAGCTTGGACGAAGAAGCGCGATCGTGTAGAGATTGTGCGACCGGCGAAGGCGAGTACGCAGGAAGTCGGTAATGTCGTGAAAGTGAATTTCGGAATGAAACGGGACGCGGGGGTGGCTGGACCAAGCGTGCATGGTGGGAAAATGGCTGCAGAGGAAGTTGATGATGTGGTACCAGTACGGAGATTGCCGAGATTGGAAGCTGTGGAGGAAGAAACGGCGGAGAAATCCGTAGAAGAAGAACTAGAAAAGAAGCCAAAAAGGCGTGGTGTGCGACGGATCGTGAAGAGAATAGTGTTGGAATAAAAAACAGGCACGATAAACTGTAAGTTCTGTGCCTGTTTTGTCTTTGTCGCTTAGCGTTTAGCGTTTCTTCTCTTTCACTTCGTTGCGGCCGAGATTCTTCTTAGTCTCAGTAAAGACAACATGTTTGCGCAAAACAGGGTCATATTTACGAAGGCTAAGCTTGTCTGGAGTGTTCATCGTATTTTTCTTGGTGTAATACTGACGAATACCCGATGCTTCCGAAACGAGACCGACGAGCTTGCGTTTAGTGTTACTCTTTTTTGCCATAATGTCTTTTATTCTATCACAAAAAAAAGTTGCTGTAAACTATGATTTTGGGATAGTTTGGCTGATAATGTTCGTAATTCCCTCGCCAGTATTCGGACGATAGGAAGAATAAGTCGCGTCGCTGATGAATGAAAAGACGAAGATGAGGCTAATGGCGAGTTTCAAGGAGTGCGGAATGTGACTGAAGAGATTGAACAGGTATGGTTTCAGAAAATAGACCATGGTAAGGCCACAGAGCCCGAATCCGATGATGCTAAGGAGACAGACAAGACCGTTAAGATTAAAAATTATGTCGCTATAATCCCACCATTTCAGGTGTTTGAAGGTTTCGAGATACCAGCCCGTGAAATATTCAAGTAAACCGCAACTTGCGGCAGAGGTGAGGAAGACGAGCCAAGGACGTTTTTCGAAGCGGTGGAGGAAGAGTGCCATGATGACACCGCCAACACCATAAATTGGTAGCCAGGGCCCGTGCAAGACGCCGCGATTGACGATGTGGCCAGTCTTGAAGAAGGTGATGAGAACTTCCCAGATCCAGCCGATGAACGCGCAAGCCAAAAAGAGGAGGATGTAGTTCAGGAGTGGATGTTGAACTTGATCGCGTGGAAGATTTGCCGTCTTCTTCGATTTGGACTTTGGATTTACCATAAGTAGTTTTATTATAGCTGGTTTTGGGGAAAATGTAAAAAACCGGCACAGGAAACGTGCCGGTTACCAATGATTAATGATGAGAATCGACTACTCGCCAGTATTGGATTGTGCCATTGCGGTCTCTGCCGATTTTCATCGTCACTGTGAACGTTGAACCTTTTTCGGCCCAATGATATAGTTGTTCGTCTTCGATGGATGTGACTATGCCGTTACTCGTCGTGAAATGAACCTCAAAACGAGGTACGTTGACTACCATAATACCGACTAATTCGGTATGAGATAGCTCACATTCCTTGCGGTTGACCCTCGCAGACAACGTTTCCTTCGTATAGCTATATGCGATGGACCGATAGATTAGCCAGGCTAGCTCTTTGAGTAGATAGCCAATGTGGCAAATGGCTGCGATTGCTAGCACAGCCAACAGGCCAACCATGCCGAAAAAGCCAATAGTTTCTCCCATATCTCATCCCCCCTCTTTGATGTAGTGTAAATTGCTTGCAAATTAAACCCTTTGCAATGGTTATACTATCATTGTAGCACAGATTGTCTATTTTGTCAATAACTTTGTGGTTCGGGACAGTTTTGCAAGATAGATTCTTGTTCCCTCCTCCTACTATAGACACTAACTAGCTAGGCAGCGGAGGGAGCGAGCATAGAAGCGATTGACATGATTAGATATTCCGACATTATTAGCGTAGAAACCAAGATAGTAGGAGTTGTTATTATCAAAATAGGCACGCGACGACCAGTAATAGCCACCTTGTCCTGATGTATAGAGGGGTTTAGAGCCGTTGGGACCAAGGGCCCCGCTGCGCACAAAGTAAAGGGGTGCTTCGGCGATCTTATAGTAATTGACGAGTCTTCAATTACTATAAAGTAAAATATCTTTGACTTTTCGTCAAAGATATTTTACTGGTGCTGGAAGTAGGACTCGAACCTACGAAGGCCGAAGCCGAGAGATTTAC
>CARTQV010000067.1 GCA_949070545.1 uncultured Candidatus Saccharibacteria bacterium
GACCCTATCTTCTCATTATAGCACACCTTATCAAAAAAGTCAATAGCTTTTTCGCCCCTTGAATGCTAAACTACTAATAATCTTCAACCAATGTAAACTCTTTGCCAGCAATTGAGACAATTGAATCTGGTTCGGCGCCCTGCGAAGTTAGCTCGGCACGAATACCCATTTTTTTCAAAATATCACGCAAACGGTTCACCGACGCGTAATTATCAAGGTCGGTTCTACGGGCAAACTTCTCAATTTTCGGTCCTGAGACGACATATTTCGTTTCGCCGTTTTCGGTTACTTTCTCAACCCGCCAAGCTTTACTGAGCTGTTCAGCACTCAGGCTAATCACTGGCAAGTCATTTCTAGGCTCGACCGCTTCTTCACCTTCTTCCACTGTGGTTTCTTCGTTCGCCCTGCGTTCTGCTTTTGCAAGCTCTCGCAATAATTCGACGACTCCTTGTTTCGCTTGCGCAGAAATCGCAAAAACTTCTGCTTTGGGATTTTCACGCAAAATTGCATTTTTTTGCATCTCTATCAATTCTTCGTCGACGCCCTCACATTTTGTTAATGCGACAATCTCTGGACGGGCTTTGAGCTCACCATAGCGTTCGAGCTCACGGCGAATTGTCCGATATGCTACGCCTGCATCATCATTATAGACATCGACGAGGTGTAGCAAAACTGCCGTGCGGTCGACATGGCGCAAGAAATCATGACCAAGACCCTTACCATCGGCAGCGCCTTCAATCAAACCCGGAATATCTGCAATTAAAATGTCCTGTTTGTCCACCGTGGCAACACCAAGTTGCGGGGTCAAAGTCGTGAACGGATAATTCGCGATTTCAGGTCTAGCGTTGCTGACGACTGATAGAAAAGTCGACTTTCCAGCGTTCGGCAACCCGACCAGTCCGACATCGGCCAACAATTTCAGCTCCAATGCAGCCTCGAACTCTTCACCTGGTTCACCGACTTCAGCAACCATCGGAGTTTGGCGCGTCGAGGATTTGAAATGGGCATTCCCAAACCCGCCATCGCCGCCCTTCGCGATAACCTTTTCCTCGCCGTCTTTAACGAAATCTGCGATCACTACGCCATCATGGCGTACGATCGTTCCAATCGGCACTTCAACGATTAGATCTTTCCCGCTGCGCCCAGCGCTACGTTGGCCTGAACCGTTTTTACCGTTCTCGGCTTTTAGCTCAGGATTGTAGCGAAAATCAAGCAAAGTATTCGTATCTTTATCGGCGCGAAAGATTATGTTGCCACCTTTACCACCATCGCCACCATCTGGGCCCCCTTTCGGGATATAGATTTCATGGCGGAAAGATACTGCACCATTTCCACCTTTTCCGGCTTGGAGCTTGACTTTTGCAGTGTCGACAAACATGTTTATCCTTAATGAATATAATTAAATGTTCCGACCATGTTCGCAGGGATTGTGCCTTCAGTCAAAGTTCCTGCTCCGCGGCTGTCAATGTTCATTTCGCGTACAAAGAGCGATCCGTCAGCGTTGACTGACAAAACGATGCCAACGTGGCCATAATAACCTGCTGTGGTTTGGAAGACGTCGCCTGGGCGCGGATTTTTGTCGACGGAGTATCCCATCGCAGCGGCGCGTGCAGCCCAAGTGCGAGCGTTGCCGAGCGACCCACCACCTGGTAATTTGTTGCCGTTTGCAGCGCGCCAATACCACGCGTACCAGGTGCATTGACCGCGCGTCATTGGGTTTTGGCTAACACTACCATTCACGTCTGTATAGATTCCGTTATAGGCACCACGCGCCACGACAACCAAATTATCCCGTGAAGATGAATATCCGCTGTAGGTATAGGCATAATTCGAATTCGAGCTGTAATGAGTTTGTGGCGCGACGTATTCTGGACGTTCGGTCGCGGGCGGAGTGCCACCCGGCAAGACGATTTGCATGCCTTCTGTGACGCCCGAACTACCTAATTCGTTTGAGGCGATGATGTTATCTGCCGAAGCACCATAGCGTCCGGCGATATTCTCCACTGTTTCCCCAGCACGCACAGTATAAACCACCCCAGCAACGGCTGGCACCTTCAGGACTTGCCCGGGAGTCACATCGGCGGTTTTTAGACCATTTGACCAACGAATTTGGTCGCTCGTAACACCATACTTCCGCGCAATTATATCCATCGTCTCCCCTTCGTCCACGATGTGGGTCAAAACACCTGGCGAGAGACTAGTGCTAATCAAGCTCGGTTTCTCGATTTTATCCATGCCCGTCTGACTGATTTCTTTCATCGCAGAGGCAACAACATAATTACTCGCGACCGCATCAATGCTTGCAAGATCAAAGCTGTTCGACAGACTCGCCACGACATAGAGTTCAGAAAGCTGATCGGCAGAAATATTATAACTTTCAGCACTGGCCGTGTTTAGATCCGTGCCAAGCTCAGCATTTTTTCCCTCTGAACCAACCGTCGCGATGGCCAAAATCACCAAAAAACTAGCCGTATAGGGAATAAATTTCCTCATAAACTTCGCAAACTTGTGTTCTTTTCGTTTTCTTCTCATAATAATCTAGAGCGTCGCGCTTTCACCTCTGTTACAAGGCGACACTGCAGAGGGATTGACAGTGTTCCTCAATATTGTGACTATGCCCTTCCTCTGTGTCACTATAATACATCAAACCGTCGTCTCCTGTCAAGAAGAATAAGTAGTTTCCGTATTCATCATCAGGGGTCGCAGTAGCTAAAATCGCCTCAATCCCAGGGTTACAAATCGGTCCATATGGCAAGCCTTTGTTCTTTCTGGTGTTATACGGTGAATCGATTTCTAGCACCGCTACATTATCGGCATATACTTCTCGCCCTGGATCGACCAGATCAGCGGCATATTTCGCGGTTACGTCGCTGCCGAGGTTCATATCCTTGTCTAAACGGTTATAAAACACTTTCGCCACGCGCGCATAGTCGACGGCATTATTAGCTTCTTTTTGAACTACGGAAGCCAAGGTTAGCCCCTGATAAATCGTCCAACCACGTGCAGCAAACCGCTCTTTCACGCCGTTTTCTTCAAGAACGGTTGCCATTTCCTCGAGCATTCGTTCGATCACCGTCTCAACAGGGTCGCTAGCGAAAAATTCATAAGTTTCGCCATATAGATATCCCTCAAGACCCGCTTCCTCGGGTTTCCCCTCGAAAATCCAGCTATATTCGCCCGTATAGCTCTTTTTGAGGGCCTCGTCAATTTTTGCTTCATCATAGCCCAGTCCAGCCATAATACCCCTAAAATCGGCTACAGTCGCGCCTGGGAGCAAAGTCAGTTTGAAAACCTTGTCATTTCCATCAATCATTGTCAGGATAATATCGTTCGGTGTCATTGCTTGATTCAAGGTATATTCGCCCGCTTGCAAGGTTTCCCCACCATAATTCAAACGATAAAACACCTGAAAAACCAACGCATTACGTACCAAACCAGCGCTTTCGAGATTTACCGCGATATCATTCACTCCTGATCCTGGAGCGACGGTAAAGGCTGTATCTGGGCATTTTTCGGCCCCTTCTCCGCATCCAACCGCCTGGGTGCCATATTGGTAGA
>CARTQV010000068.1 GCA_949070545.1 uncultured Candidatus Saccharibacteria bacterium
CAATACTTTCCCAAATAATTATCTGCTGCCAAGGCTGCGACTAGTAGCTGCGCGCCCTTCTCGGAATGTTCATCAACTTTCGGAGCGGGGATGTCGCCAATGATTGCATCGAAAATCACGTGCAAGTCATCGTCAAGATCAGTTGTTTTGCCAGCTTTGCCATCGCGAGCGATTGCGTAATAAACTGGGTAATTCAGCTGACTCTCATCGCTCGCAAGTTCGAGAAAGAGATCGGCAATTTCGCTCTCGACCTCCGAGATACGGGCGGCTGGTTTGTCGATCTTGTTGATGATGACGACTGGCTTTAACTTCAAATCAAGCGCTTTTTGAAGAACAAACTTCGTCTGGGGCATGGGGCCTTCCTGCGCGTCGACAATTAAGAGAACGCCGTCCGCCATATTCAAAGTACGTTCAACTTCGCCCGAAAAGTCGGCATGACCAGGAGTGTCGATGATGTTGATTTTATAATCTTTATAAAAAACGGCGGTTTGTTTCGCAGTGATCGTAATCCCGCGTTCGTGTTCTTGGTCCATGGAGTCCATAATCAAAGTCTGGGACATTTCAGCTTGATTGTCGCGGAAAGTGTGGGACTGCTTCAAAAGACCGTCGACAAGGGTAGTTTTTCCGTGGTCGACGTGAGCAATAATCGCGATGTTACGAATATTCTTTACCATATCTTTCTATTATAGCACAGATGGGCGAAAAAAGCAATAGTTTTTATCAAAAAGCTTGGGGGCGGCCGCGTTTTCGGCTGCGCGCACGCAAGATTAGCCAGACAATCATTAAAATAATAAGAAAAACTACCCCACCGACTAGCCAAATTGGACAGAGGACAACAATTTGTTCAAAGGTGTAGTTCTGATCGAGGAAACTCACGGTTTGGACAACCTTGAAAACGCCGAGTTTCGGCGCGCCAGTCCAAGTCAAAATATTTGAACGCTCATTCCCTGGCATAACGCGCGGGGTGGCGGTGCCGAGTTTTTTCCCGTCAGCATCGACAGTCTCAGCGCTGAAGGCTTCATTGCCAGTGAAAAAATCATAGACTGAGAGCTGATGTGTGACTCGAAAATCGGTGTTGCCGGAATTTTTTACGGTCATGGAAGCCGAGAGAGGCTGGCCGAACAGGATTTTCGGGAGATGATGATCCGTCAGCTCACCGACATGGCGCGATTCACCAGCGACTTCGCCGTATAGAATCGTTGCGACTTGGCCGATAGTATGAAAAAATGAACTCTCATCGATCGTATCGCGAGTTTCAACGACGATGGCGGCGTATTGGCCACCAGCAGGGACGTCCAACGGCACATCGACGAGATATGAGACCTCAACTTCAGCGCCGGGTTCAAGATGATAACTCTCCTCCGGAAAACTAATCCAATTTTTTAGCAAAGTGTAGTTATTTTCGGTCGAAAAATCTGGTTCGTATTCGTCGTTCAGGACTTGGAAGGGGCGAGTTGAGAGCGTAAAATCGAAACCCAAGCGCCCGACATTCTGAACTTTAAAGATGCCAGAAAAGGTTTCACCAGGGTTCAGCGCGATATCCTGTTCAGCGGGTTCGAGTTGAATAACAACATCGCCAGCCTCCAAAGCGGAAACGGGCGATGTCTGAAGATTAGCCACAAGTAGGCAACCAAGAAATAGTAAAAACGGAGCAAGTTTTTTAAGCATATGTGCTTATTATAGCACTTATTCTTTCACTGCGGCAAGAACTTCGATTTCGGTCGAATAGTCGCCAGATGGGACATTCTCATCAACCGAGACGCCGACTTCAAAATCGGTCTGGATACTATTGTCTTCACCAGTGCCGGTGCCAGTGTAGAAAATCTGCGAAGTGGTACTGAGGGCAGAATAGGTGCTGGCATTTTGTTTCTTAATCCCCCAGGCCGTTCGTCCAGCTTGGACGTTAGATCCGGCCGAGATGCTATAAGTCCGATCGGTATTCACGAGGCTTGGATTAGTCTTCGCTTTCAGAGAGATTGTGTAATCTCGAGTGCTAGAAACTGAGGCAGAAATTTTCCCTGTTCCGACTTCGTTTGAAGATACGAGAATCGTATCCCCCGCTGATGCAGCATCGAGTGAAATATAATCATTGATATTGACGCTGACTTTCGTCGAACCAGCAGTGCTCGGCGGAGTAGCGGTGAGCTCTTTGTAGCTAGCGTAGCTCGTCATAGGCACCAGTGCGACTGCTGCACTTGCAATAACACCACTGACTACAAGAAGTTTTTTGACTTTTGCTTCCATTTTTATGTTCCTGTTTGCTTTTTATTTACATGGCTTCTATGGGTTATATGATACAGCACGCTTATGGTTTTTGCAAGAGTTTTTTGAAAATTGTTGTAAAATCAACAATATTTCGAAATTATGTCTCAGTCGCAAAACTGGGTTTGTTGTAATTTTTACAACGGTTATTGGGGCTTGGCAAAGGTGCGGGGTTTTGGTATAATTAAGTTATTCCATGCGCTCGTGGTGGAATTGGTAGACACGCTACCTTGAGGTGGTAGTGGCGATTTTAAGCTGTGCTAGTTCGAGTCTAGTCGAGCGCACCAAGTAATATTCTTGACTACTTGTCGAGAATATTTTTGTATATGATGGTCCTTCATGATAATCGATGCTATAATAGCATAATGTTTATTCGAATCCCAAAATATACACGTTCGGAGGAGCTCGTCAATGCGATTAGTCACGGAGCAGGGGCGGTATTTGCGATTGTGGCGCTGGTTTTGATGGAAGTGCGGGCACACGGGGCTTTGCAGCGGGCGACAGTGGCGATTTTTGGCGGAACGATGATTTTGCTCTATACGATTAGTTGTATTTATCATGCTTTGTCGCCACGAGTTGCTGGGAAAAAAGTTTTGCGCGTGATCGACCACTGTAACGTCTATCTTTTGGTGCTAGGAACTTATATCCCCGTGGCCTTGCTCGCGATCCAAGGTGCGCTGGGTTGGATATTGTTCGGGATCGTGACAACAGTAACTATTGTAGGGATTGTGCTATCAGCGGTGGCGATTGATAAGTTCCAGGTTTTTGAAGTGGTTTGTCATCTGGTGAATGGTTGGAGTGTACTGCTTGGGGTTAGGCAGATCGCCGAACATGCAGGGACAGCTTCGGTGGCGTTGATTCTGGTCGGCGGTGCAATGTATTCTCTGGGAGCGTTGTTATATTGTCTCGGTAAAAGAAAACGCTATATGCATAGCGTTTTTCACTTTTTCTGTTTGGCCGGGACAGTTCTGCAATGGGTGGCGGTGTTTGGGTGTATCCTATGAAAAATCCCACACCGCGGACCTAAAATAGGTAGTTGGTGTGGGATGTGGTTAGTTAGTTGCTACGTCGAGTTGAGATAGAATAGCATCGCTACCAACCAAACAATTGATTGTTTCTATTGAGGTAATCCCATGTTTGCGTAGATAGCTGATGCCAACTATTCCGTCATGCTTAATCTTGAAATCCTCCGACAATAACGGACGTCTCACCTTCCTAACATAACTTTGTAGATCACGAATGACATTCTCTGATAGGTTGTAGTTGGGCGAAATT
>CARTQV010000069.1 GCA_949070545.1 uncultured Candidatus Saccharibacteria bacterium
GCAGTGTGCTTTGCCCTCTTCGCTCCTGCTACAAAAAGCGACACCGCAAGGTGTCTCTACCCAATCAGCAACTCATGTTAGATACGTGCCTAACGAAATTACTTAGCGATGCCGCTTAGTTGTCCGTTATAATAAACACGAACTACATGAATCACCAAATGGAAATTACTACCAAAAAATGGTTGCTTTTGAATAGAGACATTCTTATTATAACACGCTTACGTAAAATGCAAAAATTTCATTGTAATATTGTAAAAAATACAACATTTTGTGCAGATCAAGCCAGTTTATGGACTTTTTTCGCGATTTATCATGTTAATGCTTGTATCAAAAGGAAGAGATGCTATATGCTGACATTAAGCTATTCTAATACTTGGAAGACGCGTATTCGAGGTATAGTCGGAAAATGCTAGAGGTGGTATAATAAATCTACAAAGGAAGGTAATATGGCAAAGAAAACTACGAAAACAACTGACGTAAATGATTCAGGTAAGAAACAGGCGCTCGATCTCGCGATTGCACAGATTACGAAGCAGTTTGGGGACGGTTCGATTATGAAACTCGGCGAAAGCCAGAAGATTGATGTAGAACTACTACCGTCTGGCTCACTTTCACTGGACTTGGCGCTAGGTGGTGGGTACCCGAAGGGACGCATTATCGAGATCTATGGTCCGGAATCTTCGGGAAAAACGACTTTGGCTCTGCATGCGATTGCGGAAATCCAAAAGGAAGGTGGGCAAGCAGCGTTTATTGATGCGGAGCATGCGCTCGACCCGGCATATGCAAAGAAAATTGGCGTCGACACAGACAATTTATTCATTTCTCAGCCAGATAATGGCGAGCAAGCACTGGAGATTTGCGAGACGCTGGTGCGTAGTGGAGCGGTAGATTTAATTGTGGTCGACTCAGTGGCAGCGTTGGTGCCCCAAGCAGAAATTGATGGCGATATGGGTGACGCGCAGATGGGTCTCCAAGCGAGACTGATGTCACAAGCGATGCGGAAGTTGACGGGGATTATCTCGAAATCAAAGGCGACGGTGATTTTTATCAACCAGATTCGTATGAAAATTGGTGTGATGTTCGGAAATCCAGAGACAACGACGGGTGGAAATGCTTTGAAGTTTTATGCTTCGGTGCGAATGGATATTCGGCGCATCGGACAATTAAAAGATGGCGACAAAATTGCTGGTAACCGCACGAAAGTAAAAATCGTAAAAAACAAAATTGCTGCACCGTTCAGGACGGCTGAGTTTGATATTATGTATAACGAGGGGATTAGCAAGGTTGGCGACGTCTTGGATCTTGCTGTACAAAAAGGGATTATTGACAAGGCGGGAGCATTCTTGAAATATAATGGCGAGACTCTGGCCCAAGGGCGTGAGGCAGCGAAAAAGTTACTGAAAGAAAACCCAGAACTATTGCACGAGATCGACCAGAAGGTGCGAGTTGCGGCGGGACTCGTGGAAACTGAGGGGGATGGAAGCGAAGAGCGTGCTGAAGTGGTAGAAGCTGAAGAAGAATAGAAAATCGACAAAGGAGGTGGAGTTGGGGTTGGAGATCGAGTCACTCGGCGACGCAAAAAAGCGTGAGGTAGAACTGATTTATGGCAGTGCCGAAGATGTTACCGGCCCAATAGATGGTGCGGGGTGGGATTTTGATGAAGCAGAAACTTGGACAGTCACGAAGCTGACACCAGGAGTAAAAGACCCTAATCGTGTCAATGTGTTTCTTGATGGGCATTTTGTTCTTTCGCTCGATGTGAACCAAGTAATTGATTTTGGGCTAAAAGTTCAGCAATCAATTACAAAAGAGCGACTAGACGAATTGCGACGAGCTTCGGAGTTCGGAAAGTTATATCAAAGAAGTCTAGAATGGGTGCTGACTAGGCCGCACTCAATACGCGAAACACGTGACTATCTAAGACGTCGACAAATGAAGCGGAAACAACTGAATCGACAACGTGTGCGCGAAGAAAAGAAACCGTTAGCGGAATTTGACGATGAGCTGATTGAAATGGTCATAGAGCGTCTGGTTGAAAAGAAATATGTCGATGACCGAAAATTTGCGGAGTTTTATGTTGAGAATCGTTATTTGCGTAAAGGTATTAGTCATAAAAGATTGCGTATGGAACTAAAAAACAAGGGGATCGAACAAGGTATGATCAACCGAGTTTTTGAGCAAGTGCCACGTGACGAGGATGAAGAGATTAAAAAGGTTATTGCAAAAAAACGCAAAAAATATAACGATTTTCAGTTGGTGGGATATTTGGTGCGACAAGGTTTCAACTTTCATAACGCGAAGACGGCGGTCGAAGAATACGGAAATGAGGAGAGCGATTAGCTAAACAAGGTCATAGAAATGAATCGCTTCCTTGCTATGCGCTACTACTCGTTGGTTTCGCTTTTTGATTCGAGCTCGGAGGCTAGTTCTGTTTCACGGAAAGGATTCACAAAATTGGGGACAAATTCTACAGCGGCATGATCAGCCTTAACTTTGCTAGCTTGATCTTTTACCAGAACACGATAGTCGTCAACCTCGATAATCTGTTGACGAGAAATCAAAAGTTCTGGATTAATGAAGGATTTCAACATTGGTCGTTGCACGACGATTTGTTGGATTTGCCAACTTTCGGGTTCTACGGTGAAGTCCGTAACTTTTCCGAGTTTTACTTTTTTCTCGGTCTCAACTTTCAAGCCGACAAGTGCAAAGTTTAGTTTCAAAATATCGCGCACATTTACAATCTCGTCGGCTTCAACGAACTCGTCGCTCGAATCGACAATCATGCCAAGGCGAGAAAACTCACGGACGCTCTGGGTTGGCAAAATATCACCAACCTCTTTTCCGACTAGCGGACCGTTAACTCGGAAAGCAATAACCTTCAGCGTGTTCGGGTCAACAATCGTGTCGACAACTCGTGCAATCTTGCCACCAACATGGAGGCTGAGGATAGAATAGTTGTTGAGGCGCGAATTACTGATTAACATATAAGCATTATAACATTATCTGCTTGTTAAGGCTAGTCTAGCTATTCGAGGTCTGTTTAGTATCAGACCCGCACAAATCCTAGCTATTTTTAGCTATTTTTTGTTTGCACATGCTAGTGTTATAATTTTCTAGACGTCAGAATAGCCGATTCTTGACGCGTGTGCTTTCGAGAGGGAAGTATTTTTTCATGGTCACCCCTTTCTATTACTTAATCAGCGGTGGTTGCCAAGGTGCTGGATAATCTGGCAAGCCGAGCAGAGTTGCAATCGTGGCGGCGAGATTAGAGAGCCCAGGAGATTTCAGTTCTGCGTTTTTGTATAATTTCGCATTTTTCGTATTGTCATAAAATATACACGGAACAGGACTACTCGTATGCGAAGTTTTCGGAACTCCAGCTTTATCAAGCAATTCCTCAGCGTTACCGTGGTCAGCCGTGACGATCATCATGCCACCGAGTTCGTCAACTTTTTTCGCTAGACGTTTCAACTGAATG
>CARTQV010000070.1 GCA_949070545.1 uncultured Candidatus Saccharibacteria bacterium
TGGAGGACAAGGTGTTAATACTACAGACTCTGCGGTTAGGATTACTCATCTACCTACTGGAGTTGTGGTGGCGATCCAAAATGAACGTTCTCAAATCCAAAACCGCGCCAAAGCCATGGAAATCTTACGCGGAAAACTCGCCCAAATGCAACAAGAACAACAAGCCGAAAGCATTGGAAAGTTGCGCGCCGGTGAGTCCGCGAAATGGGGACAACAAATTCGCAATTACGTTCTACAACCATATAAATTAGTGAAAGATACGCGCACAAAACACGAGAATAAAGATCCCGACGGCGTTCTTGATGGAAAAATTGACGACTTTATCGACGCATATTTAGAAAATACTTTGTAATCCTATAAAGCTTGTGGTATTATAAGGACATGATACTGCTCGACCGCATCACAAAGACTTATCCTGGTGATGAAGAACCCGCGCTCGACAACGTTTCTTTGCATATCGAGCCGCACGAGTTCGTCTTTTTGGTGGGGAAATCTGGTGCCGGAAAGTCGACCTTAATCAAAATGATTACGAAAGAAGAACATCCCGATTCCGGGAAGATT
Organism: uncultured Candidatus Saccharibacteria bacterium; assembly: GCA_949070545.1. Lineage (GTDB taxonomy): Bacteria > Patescibacteriota > Saccharimonadia > Saccharimonadales > Saccharimonadaceae > Nanosyncoccus. The sequence continues at coordinate 562 of CARTQV010000070.1, forward strand.
ATTATCGGCGGGATCGACCTCGACTACGTTAAAAAACGTCATGTGCCTCATTATCGTCGTCGGCTCGGCGTCGTCTTCCAGGATTATAAACTATTGCCAACTCGTACGGTGTTCGAAAACGTTGCTTTCGCACTCGAAATTGCCGGCATGAGTAGTCGCGAAATTGTTCGTACTGTTCCTAAGGTGCTCGATTTAGTCGGTCTCGCCGATAAAGCGCACAAATTCCCGACACATTTGTCGGGCGGAGAACAACAACGCGTCAGCATCGCGAGATCCGTCGCCAGACAACCAAAGATTTTAATTGCCGACGAGCCGACTGGCAACCTCGATAAACTAACTCGTCAAGAAATTATTGAATTACTACAAAAAATTAATGATTTCGGAACAACCGTACTTGTCACCACCCATGATGAAAGTATCGTAAATAACTTGAGCAAACGTGTAGTAACGTTGAAAGCGGGTAAGATTGTCGACGATCAGAAAAATCATGGCGTTTATCGGCTTGATTATGTTCCCGAAATTGAAATGGAGGAAGTTCCAAAAATCCTCACTCCAGAAGCTTTCAGTAAAGGCGCTGCACCGCACCCGAAAAGCGTACGCCCCATAAAAGCTCCTGGGCGTGGCTCGAAACTCAGCCGCACCAGCGTTGAAGAAGATCTGAAAATTATTCATAACGAACACAGGAAGCCCGTTACTAAAAGCACAGCAAAAGTGACCAAGACAAAAAATAATAATGAGGAGCCGAAGGTTGCCAAAAGAGCGAAAGTTGTTACAAAACAGAAGACCCCCACAACGCCGAAGAAAGCCACTCCTCCACGTGTCTATGCTCAAGATTCCGCTAATCAATGGTATAATGCCAGCCGCCCATTAAAAACTGCACCAAAGTTGAGTGATTTGGGGCTTGGTCAAACAATCAGATTAAGGCCAGCGCCGAGTAGTAAACTGGCAAACAAAAAACAAAATGTAACAAAAACTAAAGCTAAGCGAGTGATTTAAGGAAATACAAAAATGATCGACAAAAAATCCATTGAAGAATCGGGACATCGTGGCGCTCATCGACCTAGTCGCCAAGAGACGAAGTCACACCTCAAGACTTTAGTCGAGAACAGTAGCGTCAGCCGTGCTCGTAACGCTAGTCGCATTGTAAAATATGGCGCCGCCAGTTTTACTCGCAATATCTGGCTCTCGATCGCTGCGACTTTAGTCATGACAATTACACTCGTAATCTTAATTATCACGGTTTTTGCTAGTTTGATTTTGAACTCGACTGCCGAAACTATGCGCGAAAAAATCGATATCACAATTTTCTTCACACCCGGCACTAGCCAAGAAATGCTCGATGCTATGAAAACTGAAATGAGTTACGACAGCAATATTCGTTCGATCGAAACGGCTGACTCTAAAACTGAATATGCAACTTTTGTCGCTGACAACAACGACAATACTGAGCTTTTAGCTGCGCTTGAAGATGAAGATATGTATAATTTAATGCTTGGGACTATGCAAGCTACTATGCGCATAAAAGTCTATGACCCAAACGAACTCGACGGAATTAAGAATATCGTGGAGACCAGCGAGCTGTTTCAAGCCAATCTTGATAGCGAGAAACAACCGACTTATGACGTCAACCAAACCGAAATCGAGACCATCAACTCTTGGGCTACAATTGCAAAAAACGGCGGTTTAATTCTCGGCGCAGTGTTTCTAGTCATTTCGATACTGGTAATTTTCAACACTATTCGTATGGCAATTTTCTCACGACGCGAAGAAATCTATATGATGCGACTAGTTGGGGCTGATGGCGGTTTCATCCGCGGACCATTCCTCGTCGAAGCACAAATTTGCGGTATTATTTCTGGCGTCCTCGCGACAACCATCGCTCTAGTCGGGTTCCGTTTCCTCGGGCCGAAACTATCAGGATATGGAATTGACGTCTCAACGGTCTCAATGCTCATGGAAAGCAATTTATTAGTCGCAGCCTATGGCGTTATGATTCTAATCGGGATAGTAGTTGGGTCAATTTCTGCCCGCCTCGCCATGCAAAAATACCTCAAATAAGCATAAACTTTACTTTTCGCATAATCCGTGCTATATAATAGTTATGGCTAAGTTTAAGCATAAAACTCCTGGACTGAGGCCCGTCCTAATCCTAGCGATTTGTGGCCTAACTGTTTTTGCTTGCAGCTTTCACTTTATGAAGTCAGAAGAAACTGCTAGAGCTTATCCTGCAGGGTGTGTAACCCAGACCTGTCATGACGCCGCCGATGCCGCTGCTGCCGCCGAACAAGCCGCCGCCAGTGCCGCTGCCAACGCCCAGACTCTCGAAGGAGAAGTCGCACGTTTGAACGCCGAAATCGCCTCACTCGAAGCCGATATCCAAGCCAACCAAGCTGTTGCTAACGACTTATCGGGCCAAATCTCCGAAAATGAAGCGAAATTAGAGCTCCAACAAGCTGCACTCGCAAAACTACTCGTCAGCATGCATTTTGAAAGCGAACCAGACGCTATCGTCTTACTCGCCGGGAGCAATTCACTCGGTGATTTCGCCGAAAAACAATCCCGCCAGTCCACCGCCAAAAGCCAGATCGCCGCTTCGGCCACTGCTGTACGTGAGCTAAAGGAAGATCTCGAAAAGCAGAAGGCCAGTGTGGACGCTCTGATTGCAAGCGCCGAAGAAAAAAGCAATCAAGTCTCTGCAAAACGCAACGAACAAGACCAGCTGAAACGCAAATACGAGAACGATAGCGATGCCTTTGCTCGTGACGCCGCCGCTAGCCGCGAGACCATGCAAAAAGAAATCGCCGCCGAAATCGCCCGCTACAACACTGGTGGTGTCGTCGGTAGCGGATTCAATTCTTATCCTTACGCCGGAA
>CARTQV010000071.1 GCA_949070545.1 uncultured Candidatus Saccharibacteria bacterium
GTCAGTTACCTTGAAGGAGAATTTGAAATGGTCGGATGGTGAACCGATTACGATTGATGATGTTCTATTTACGGTCAATTTAATTAAAGATCAGAATGTCAATACGATTTATGACAGTAACTTTACTGGCGTAAAAATCACGCGCGTTGATGAAAAAACTTTGAACTTCAACCTTCCGACGGCTTATGCTGATTTTGCTGCAACTTTGAACATTCCGATTTTGCCACAGCATATTCTTGGTGAAGTCTCTCCAAACCAGCTACTTGAACATTCTTTTAGTACCAGCCCGATCACTTCTGGCGCGTTTAGCTTCAATGCTATTCAGAGTGTAACCTCCGATGGTGAAAAGCTAGTTTATCTCGCCGTAAACCCAAATTATTATAAAGGTCGCCCAATGCTCGATACGTTCGCTGTACACGCTTATGCTTCCAGTGCTGACGTTATTGACGCCTTGTCGCGCGGTGATGTGACTGCAACTGCCGATTTGACACCACTTGATGAAGCGTCAATTACGAACGACCACATTTACGAAAAACAGACTACAATTTCGAACGGTGTTTACGCTTTCTTAAACACGACAAGTCAGCTACTTAGTGATGTAAACGTGCGAAGAGCCATCCAACAGGGTGTAAACATGGAGGATTTGCGTTCAGTTTTGGGAGATGAAGAACCACTAGATTATCCAATTCTACGTTCGCAAATTGATCTAAAAGATTATCCAGCTTTGGCAGCTTATAATTTTGATGCCGCGAGATCCACAATCGAAAGCACTGGCCTCTCTGGACAAACTTTGCGTCTTGCAACGACTAGCACAGGCTATTTTCCTGAACTAGCCGACCAACTCGAAGATCAGCTCGAAAAGCTTGGTTTCACGGTTGAGCTTTCGGTCTATAACCCTGGGCAAGAATTCGTGGCTAATGTAATTCGCAGTCGCAACTATGATATTCTGCTTTATGAAATCGAGCTTGGCGCCGATCCTGATCTCTTTGCTTATTATCATTCGTCTCAAGCCTCAGTTTCTGGTTTAAACTTGTCAAATTATCATAATACCTCCGTCGACGAAGCAATTCTTGCTGCTCGTAGCACCCTGAATGAGAAGCTCCGTGCTGCGAAATATGAAAGTTTCCTAGAGCAGTGGGTGGAGGACGTTCCAGCGATTGGAATTTACCAAGCAAGCTTGACCTACTATCTGAACAAAAACGTGCGGGCTTTCTCAGAGGAAGATAGATTAGTTTATGCAACAGATCGTTTTTCTGATATCGAGTATTGGGCGTCGAATCGTACAGTTAAGAATCGCACTCCATAATGTGTTATAATATAAGATATGAGAAGTTTATCTACTGAGTTAAATGCCAAAATTGGCGAAAAAGTTCGAATTTCCGGTTGGGTTAATTCTCGTCGTGATCATGGTGGCTTGATTTTTATCGACCTGCGCGATCACGGGGGTATTATCCAGCTTGTCATCACTCCCGACGCGAAAGGCGCTTTCAAAATTGCCGAAACCTTGCGCGATGAATTCGTTATTAGTGCTGAGGGAATTGTGCGTGAACGCGCGCCCGAGCTTAAGAATCCTAATATTGAGACGGGCAGTATTGAAGTTGTAGTTGAGGATTTGGATCTTATTAACAAGTCCGAACCATTGCCCGTCAACACCCACGACGAAGGCGATCCTTCCGGCGAAGAATTGCGTCTGAAATACCGCTACCTCGACTTGCGTCGTCCGAGCATGCAACGGATTCTAAAAAAACGCGCAGAATATTATCGCATCATGCGGAAGTATATGGACGAACACGATTTTATCGAGATCACCACTCCTATTCTTGCTAATTCCTCACCAGAAGGCGCACGGGATTTCCTCGTACCAAGCCGGCTACATCCAGGTGAGTTTTATGCTTTGCCACAAGCTCCGCAGCAATTCAAGCAACTTTTGATGGTTGGTGGCGTATCGCGTTATTACCAAATTGCGCCTTGCTTCCGTGATGAAGATCCGCGTGCCGATCGGCTTTATGGTGATTTTTATCAACTCGATTGCGAAATGGCATTCGTTGATGATGGTGAGGTCGTGCGCGAAACAATGGAACCATTGATTAAAAAATTAGTGACAGATTTTGCTGGCAAGAAGTTGGTTTCCGAAGATGTTCCGCGAATTCCTTATCGAGAAGCGATGGAAAAATACGGCACGGACAAACCAGATTTGCGGTATGGATTGGAGCTTGTTGAGTTGACTGACGAGCTGAAGAACTGTGAGTTTAAGGTCTTCCAGACTCCTTGCGTGAAAGCGATTTGTGTTTCAGGTGGCGGGAAGTTCACGCGGAAACAAATTGACGAGTTTACAGAGCTAGCACGAAAGAACGGCGCTGGCGGTCTGGCATATATATTATATGAGAATGGTAGTGTACGTAGTCCAATTGCGAAGTTTCTGAAAGATGCAGAACTGAAGGCGATCCAAGAGAAAACTGGAGCAAAGGACGGCGATGCTGTGTTCTTCGGTGCTGATGAGCGAAAACTCGTAAACAAAGTTCTCGGTGAAATGCGTATTGCTTTCGCAGATGCACTTGAGCTGAAAGATAGCCAGAAAGTTGCGCTTTGCTGGATAGTTGACTTTCCGTTTTATGAATGGGACGAAAATGCGAACAAGCTAGATTTCGGTCACAACCCATTCTCTCTGCCAAAGGGTGGTTTGGAGGCTTTGCGTGAGACTGCAGACAAGCTCGAAATTGTCGCTGATCAATATGACATGGTGATGAATGGCTACGAAATTTGCTCGGGCGCTGTGCGAAATTATAGCCCGGAGATTATGTATGAAGCATTCGGAGTTCTTGGGTATGGCAAGGAATATGTTGCGGAGAAATTTGGCGGGATGCTGAGTGCCTTCAAATTCGGCGCTCCGCCACACGCCGGTTGTGCATTCGGAATTGATCGCATGCTGATGGAACTACTCGACACGAAGAGTATTCGCGATGTAGTTGCATTCCCGAAGAATGGTTCCGGCGTTGATTTGATGATGGAGTCCCCAGCTAATGTCGACGAGAAACAACTCAAAGAGCTCCGTCTCGAAGTTGTCGATGAAGCCGAGTAGCCGAGTTCAGGAGTTTAACAAAAAGTGTGACTCACTGGAGCTTGAGTCACACCTAGTTTCTTAGAGGTCTATTTTGCCAAACATCGCACCGAACTACCTTGACCTGCATTATATTGCCAGATATAGGAAGGATCTATATTATAGCCGTCGTTTGTAGGGCCTATATCCAGGTGGAATGCGCTGCCACTACTACTACCTGATGATGACGACCAAGAATAATAATTACCATACGCTGCGTGTCCGTTTCCGGCGTCATTACCCTTC
>CARTQV010000072.1 GCA_949070545.1 uncultured Candidatus Saccharibacteria bacterium
ATTATGCCACGCAAAGTTACTAAATCTCTTCAACGTAAAGTCAACCCTGATCGTAAATATCAGAGTGTCCTCGTGCAGAGACTAATCAACAAATCCATGCTCGACGGCAAAAAACAAGTCGCCGAACGAGCCGTTTATCAAGCTTTGGAAGGCGCCGCGAAGAAGCTGAACTCGGAAGACCCAGTTGCGGTTTTCGAAAAAGCCATCGCGAACGTCAGCCCGGATTTCGAGGTGAAATCTCGTCGTGTCGGTGGTGCGAACTACCAAATCCCATTCCCAATCAGTGGTCATCGCCAGCAACATTTTGCCTTTTCTTGGCTTGTGCAGTCTGCACGTGCTCGCCAGGGAATGCCATATGCGAAACGCCTTGAGCTGGAAATCGTCGATGCTTATAACGAAACCGGTGCTGCTTTCAAGAAGAAGGAAGATTGCCACCGCATGGCTGAAGCCAACCGTGCTTTCGCACATTTCGCTAGAGCGTAGTGATGTGAACAACTAGATATAAACTTAGCCCCTGCATGCAGGGGCTAATACTAGTATTAGCGACGAAATATTCAATTGCAACAAGTAGAAAACATAAGTCTACTTTTCGCTACTTGCCAGCAGTCGGTCATAGACAAGGTCCCGGACTTTCCGGTACTCGGACGCCGACAAATAGCCCAAACACTCGTCATCGCAATTTTTGTGCGCTAAGATGAGCTTGGCTAATTTCACGGCATCTTTCTGCCTACCGATGTCCCAATTATGCCAACAGCGATAGGCGAGGTAATGCAAGAAGGTTGAGGTTGTCGCTGGGTGTGCTGCAACTTTCAACCAGTCTTGATAATATTTGTCCTCATCATCACTATCCCAATCGTACAGGTAACAATCCTTTGGAGAATCCCATTCTTCCGGGCTATTACTGTCATTGGTGTCAATCATCAGCACCTCGCAAAAATACTTAACCTGTGCTGGTGACAACGTCGGTGTAGGTGCTTCTGTCGCTGGAACTTCAGTAGCTACAGGCGTCGCACTAACTTTCGGAGCTTCAGTGACTTCTAGAGTTGCGATTACCTCGGGAGTGTTGGCCGCCTGTGGCTCCTTTTTTGGCTTTGCCGTTACTATATCAGGCGTTGCGTCCACCGCTCCTTCGCTCACGATCCCATGTACCTCGTTCAGTCTAGCTATCTGTTCTTCGCAGGCTGTTAGCCGTTCCTCAGTCGTTGTTGAGCCAGACCCAGACGCCAGTGCCACAAGGAGCACCAACAGCACAGTAATACCAATAAAGGCACCGAGTCCCATGCTCACTATATCGATATCGCTAGCTGATTGTTTATCTTGATCTCCGGTCTGCTCCTGAACCAGCGCTGGCTCTTCAGCTTCCACAGTCATGTCGTCTTGACTTCCGTTTTCTTTAGTCGCTTGGGATTTTTCGTCCGTCTCGGGCGTTTGCTCTGCCGCATGTTCACGGTCAACTTCGTCCAAAACTGCCTCGACCAGCTCTCTTTCTTCCTCGTCCGTCATCTCTTCTGTCGCTCTTTCTTCCTTATCCATACTTAATTCCTCCCTTTCTAGAAACGCCTAGCAACTCTCACGACTCATGCAATATTCCGTCTCTTAAGTTACTAGGCAAAACCTCAGTTTCGCATGAAAACATGCTTATACTTCCATTATAGCACACTTCGTCGAAAAAGTCAATGCTCTAGAGCTCGCAGCTGGTAAAAATCCGTCAAAATCAGGATATTGTTGTATTTTTTACAACAATATCCTATTAAACTTATGCTATAATAAGCTAAAGTAGAAACTAGGAGGCAAACGAAAATGGTGAGATTAGCTATAAACGGATTCGGGAGAATTGGGCGTTGCGCTTTCAAGATTGCTTTCGAGCGCCGTGACGCCGAGATCATCGCAATCAACAGCCTGGGCGACCCAGGAACTTTTGCTCACCTCCTGAAATATGACTCAGCTTATGGTGTCTACGACCACGAAGTGAGCTACGACGATCGCCATATTATCGTTGATGGCGTGAAGATTTTATTCTTGAATGAACCCGAGCCAATGCGTCTGCCTTGGGACAAACTAAAAATCGACGCCGTAATGGAGTGTACCGGCCGTTTTTGCGATCCAGCCGACGCTCGCGCCCATATCAAAGCCGGCGCGCGCAAGGTGATTATTTCTGCCCCCGCGAAGGGAACTGGCGCAAAAACTGTCGTGCTTGGTGTGAATGAAGAGGTCGTGACAGCTGATGATGAGATTTTGTCCTGTGCAAGCTGCACGACAAACTGTGTCGCGCCTGTAATGAAAGTTCTCGAGGATAACTTCGGTATCGATAAAGCTATGATGACCACAGTCCACTCTTATACCGCTTCTCAGAAATTGGTCGATGACGCCGCTAGAGACCCTCGAGCTGCTCGGGCGGCTGCCGTGAACATTGCTCCAGGAACAACTGGTGCTTCGAAAACTACTGCCGTAACGATCCCGAGTCTGAAAGATAAGTTTAACGGTCTCAGTGTGCGCGTTCCGAGTTTGGTGGTTTCACTCGCTGACATCACCGCTGTTACGAAACGTGAAGTCACGAAAGAAGAAATTAACGAAGTTCTGGAGCGTTCGGCGCGCGAACCATATTATGAAGGTATTCTTGATGTAACTCACGATGAACTTGTTAGCTCTGATTTCCGTGGCAATTCTCATTCCGCGGTTGTCGACCTGTCTCTGACGGACGTAGTTGGCGGAACTTTGGTAAAAGTAATCGCTTGGTACGACAACGAATGGGGTTATTCTAATCGCCTTGTCGAGCTGTCGGTTGACTTTGGCCGCGAAGTGTAATAGTCTGAAATTATAAAAAGGAGGAAATATGCCAGAATATCGGATTTATCTCGGGGCTGACCATCGCGGATTCCAGAAAAAGGAGGATCTGTACCCGATGTTGAGGGATTGTCACGAAAACGTTATCGTGGAGGACCTTGGTGCTGAAGCCTACAATCCCGAC
>CARTQV010000073.1 GCA_949070545.1 uncultured Candidatus Saccharibacteria bacterium
CGAAATTTCCGCGCGCAATAGTGCCCTGACGAATACACTGAATAAGATTATGGTGCCAGCAGCGAATCGTGAGGAGACTTTAAAAGTTTTAGAAGATCAAGCACCAATTCTAGAAGCGAAATATCAAGTTGTCTGTACGTATCTGGCGCTGACCGAATCTTATCGGTTGAGCGAGCGATATATTCATGATATTGAAATGCCGGGACGAGCCTTAAATTTGCTAGAAATGGCGTGTAGCTATGCAGATGACAAATTTGTTACGATGACTTCAGTGCAAAAAGCGGTCGAGAAAACACAAGGTGTAAAAATGCAAGCTGTGAACACGGAAGGTGAGCGCTCGAAACTGCTTAATCTCGAAGATTTGATTCATAAGCGCATGATTGACCAAGAAGAAGCTGTACGAACCGTCTCTGACGCTTTGCGGCGTGCGGCAGCGGGAGTGCGCGATGAGAAACGGCCAATCGGAACTTTCTTATTCCTCGGACCAACTGGCGTTGGGAAAACGGAGCTCGCAAAAGCTTTGTCGGAGGTTTATTTCAACGGTGAGAGCCACATCGTACGAATCGACCTAAACGAATATGTAACAGCGGAAGATGTTACGCGCCTAATTGCAGAAGGCGCGGAGAATGCTGAGAGTTTGACGGCGCAAGTTATGAAGCAACCTTTTTCAGTGGTATTGCTAGACGAAATCGAAAAAGCACACCCACTAGTCTTGACGACGCTTTTGCAGATGCTCGACGAAGGGATTTTGCGCGATACGAGAAACCACGAAGTTTCTTTCCGCGATGCGATTGTGATCGCGACGTCGAATGCCGGTGCTGACAAAATCCGAGAATATGTCGCTGACGGGATGAAACTTGAACAGGTAAAGGAAGAGCTCGTCAATGCGATGATCAAGGCCGGGCAATTCAAACCAGAGTTTTTGAACCGTTTTGATGAGATTTGTGTGTTTAAGCCACTTTCGAAGGAAGATTTGATCAAGGTTGTTGATTTGATGATTGGATCAGTGAATAAGACTTTGGCGCCACAAAAAATCACGGTTGTTTTGACCGAAGAAGCGAAGGCGCTACTAGTTGAGAGAGGCTATGACCCGCAGATGGGCGCGAGGCCACTCAGGCGAATTGTTCAGAAAACGGTCGAAAATCTGCTTGCAAAGCTGATGCTGTCGGGGCAAGTTGATAGTGGCATGACGGTACATGTTACGCGAGAAATGCTTGAAGGACAATTGTAAAGATAGAGGTGAATGGTGTGAGCGGAGGGAAGTTGTGAGATGCTTGCTTCGTTCCTAACTTGATTATTCGACAAATCTTACGTTGATATCGACATCAGTTTTGATACCGTCGATACGTCCGGTATCGCTAAGTTGCCAAAGGCGGTAATCGCCGGTATAGGTCACATGGTCGTTGTATTGTGCGAGCCAGATTTCATAATCGCCCATATTCCAAAACTTTTCAAGGTAGTTTTTTGAGCCATAAAGCAATCCATCATAACCCGCGGCGGAAATTTCCGACAGAAAAGTCTCTGCGATTCGATTTAGAGTGCGAAAACTCACGCCAGCAATATTAAAATCAGTCCAATTTTCCCAGTCGAAAGCGACACCGAGCTTGATGGGGTAATCAGAAATTTGTTCTTTCACCCACTCAGCTTGTTCCTTTGCATTATCGAGATTCTGCGCACAGGAATAAAAATAAACACCAACCGGCAGCCCAACCTCCAGCGCGCCTTCGACATTGTCGATGAATTTTTTGTCAAGCTTCAGCTCTCCGCCATACCCGGATTGGTACCCAACACGAATTATCGCAAACTCTGCACCGGCAGTTTTGACCTTTTGCCAGTCAATATCCTCTTGCCAATACGAAACATCGATTCCGACCTGCGTTGTTGCGGTTTTATGTTTTTTCAGGGCATCAGAAAAAGCAAGCTTCGATAGTTCGATCTTTTCCTCATTGAAATTAGATCCTGCAGGCAAAGGTTCGACGATCTGCAACGTGAAAGAATGTCTGGCTTCATTTCCGCTCGCATCAGTGGCGACATATTCCACGGGATAATTCCCTGGTTTAGATAGATTATATTCGCCGACAATCTCACGTTTCGGATGATCGTCGAGATCGTCACCGCTCAAAATCAAGTCAGTCAACTCACCATCATAATTCGTAGAGACGGTATAGGTCGACCGACCATAAATCGTCGGAGCGGTTACGTCGACAACCGTGATAGTGAATTTCCTTACACGCTTTTTATTCTTGATGTTTTTGTATTCGAACGAAACCTCGACTGGTCCGAGTTCGTCCGTAGCAACTTCTGGGTCAGTCAAAAACTCGCCGTTTAGGTTGGCGATGAAGTCCGACACCTTCGCCGGATCACCGAAAGGGATTTCAAGATTTTCGCGCAAAGTAACGGCTTCAGCGTCGATACGCTTATTCTCGGCGACGTCGTAGCAGATAAAAACAACAGATCCGATAATCGCTAAAGTAACCAAAATAATATACGGCAAAAAATTGCGTAGTTTTTTGCTCTTCTCAGTTGACGAGATTTCGTCAAAAGTTTCCTTGATCATTGCTATGAGCTAATTCTTCTTTTAGTTCGCGCAAAAGCTCGTTACTTTCATCAACACGGGCAATCAAATCACGCAATAAATCGGTGGTCTCCGAAGTGTTTTGATTGATGTCGGTTAGTTCATGGTAAGATGTCGGATCCATATTTTCTCCTTTTTATCATTATAATATAAGTTTTTAATTTTGATACATTTTCGTTCCCTCCTCCTACTATAGACACTAACTAGCTAGGCAGCGGAGGGAGAAGCCGGGGAAGCGATTGAAGTCGTAGGACGAAGCGACACCACTATTGTTGAAGTAGAGGCTGTAAGCGTAGTTGGAGTTAGAGTG
>CARTQV010000074.1 GCA_949070545.1 uncultured Candidatus Saccharibacteria bacterium
AAAGTCGGGACTTTTAATTTTTGAAAAGTCCGATAGTTCTTCTGATTTAAAATAATTTGGTCCATAGAACGTGCAAAGGCGGGCGTGCGCAGGTATTTCCCATCGAAACTGCTGAAGCGTTGGATGAAATTTGCGATGACACCGATTGCGGGTTCGTCTTTCGCAAGTTGATGTAAGGCGCTATAAGATTTTGTATAGACTTTATCTGGTAGTTTCGCGAGTTCTTCGGGCAAGAGGATTGGCGGTGAGACCAAAATCAGTTGCACGAGGTCTATGTTACTGCTAAATTCGCTTTCGGCGAAATTAGCAGCGATGAGTGAGCCCATAGAATGACCGACGAGCACAACTGGACCGTTCACTTTCAGGTGTTTCAACGTCCTGACCAGCGCTCGGTTATAGTCATCATAATCATAATCTAACCAGTTCGCTTGCAAAGATTTCCCAAAGCCCAACAAATCGAGTGCGATGAGTTCGACGCCTTCTAGGTCGGGATTTTTGCTGAATTGACGCATCGTAGGTAGCCAAGTGTTAGAAGTGGCGGAAATTCCATGTAGAAAAATAACTGTTAGGCGTGGATTTTTTACTTTATGCCGTGCTGCGACATGCATACGAATTGAGTGATGAAAAAATCGATACCATAATTGTGTGCGATAATTATAAAATTTACTAAGACCTTTAGGCATTTTTTGCCTCCTCGAGTAATTTCGGAACAATTTTCACTAGTTCTGTCACAACTTCGTCATAGCTAGTGTCATAAGTGCGAAATCCAGCTGCGAAAGGATGTCCACCGCCCCCGAAATATCCTGCAATTTGTTCAGCAATCGGAACAGAAGTACGGATCTTGCCAGTGACTTTGCCATCGGGATAAGTTTTTACGGCAACTGCAACTTCAACTCCTTCGACTAAACGCAATTCCTCCATGATTAGGACATTTGGATTATATTCATCAGAATAAGCTTGGATATCCTCAAACGGAATGTGGACAGTTGCGAGTGTTCCGTTGAGCGCATAATCGACTCGCTTGATTAAATCTGCTTTGTAATCGAGAATGCGGCGGGATTTCTTCATGAAATTGCGACGAGTTTCTTCGAGTGCGGCAGGATTTACGCCAAGGTCAATCAATTCACCCATGATGTACATGGTTTCGGCGTCGACTGAAGCGCTAACCAGCCCGAGTGTGTCGGCGGAAATTGCCGAATAAATTGCATTTGCGGCGGGGAGCGGGATTTCGAGGTTCTTATTTTTAGCGATTTTATAGATCAATTCGGCACAGGCTGGCAGAGGCTCAATGATTGCTTCGTGCGGGAATTCAAGGTCATCTTCGCTTTCGTGGTGATCGAGCACGAAGACAGGCTTGTCGTAGAGGCACTTTTTGATTGCCTCGTCATCCAGTAATTTTGAAAGCAAAACATTGGCTGCAGTGTCGACGATGATATAGCCATCGGCTCTAAAATCAAAATCGTTCGTCACCCGCGACCAATCTGGGAAATAATGCAAATATTTCGGTAAGTCAACTGGACAATAGAGCGAATTTTCGCTATTTTTCAAAATATAGTCCAAGGCAATTGCCGAACCGAGCGAATCACCGTCGGGATTTTCGGCTTGAATAATGCAAATTCGATTTTTGTTTTGCAAGAAATCGCTAAAAGTTTGATACATATAATATATTATACTCTATTTCTTGGGTTTTGGCGACCTAGGAGAGGGAGTTTGATTTGGGAAGGCTTTAGTGAGGCGGCGACTGAGTTTCTCTTTGTTTATGAAAATCTTGTGGATGCGTTCGGAAATTTCGCTGGTTGCATCTTTTTTCATGGTTCCCATCGTGACGCGAACACCAAGGATTAGCCATAGAGATAAGACAATATCAGCAATTAAGAGCACAAATAAACTCGCCGCAACGATATACAATACAGCGATCGGTAAAGCTTCAAAGATTTTCATAAATAGTGGCGTGAGAGTCTTGATAGCTAGAACCCCAACCACTCCGAAGCTTAATAAAGCACTGAGGCAAATACGACCGTTGAGATTCATCGGTTTCTCGCTATAATCCCACCATCGGACATGGAAGAATTTTTCCATCAAAAAACTAGTGGTATATTCAAGAACGGCAGCTCCGACTATAGAAACGCAGAAAATTGCTACGATACTATCGCTAGATTTAAGCACAATAGATAATAAAATTGCTCCTGTGCCATAAATTGGGCAAAAGGGTCCAATAAGGAACCCTCGGTTGACGAACTTGCGCTGCTGAAAAATCGTAATCACAACTTCGGCTAACCAGCCGCCGAAAGAATAAGTCATAAAGATGAGAAATTGCACTGCAAGTTCTTGCAAAGTCATTACGTCGTTAGAGAATCCCGAAAACTTTAAAGCCGATAAACATCAATATAATGCAAACGCCGATCCCGCCATAGATCATAACTGAATATCTCGTGTTCCCTGGTTGACGATCGCGCACATGCCAGAGAAACCATATCCCTAATCCGCAGGCCGCCACATAAAGTAGCGGCACGATTGCGGCTGAGATGAGCCCACCTAAATCCAAGTTCATCTCTGGATTTACTCCTTAGTATTCCGTTTTTCAATGATTTCAGAAGCAACATTTGGTGGAACTTCTTCATAGGCGAAGATTTCCATTGAGCTGGCAGCACGACCTTGGGACATGCTACGCAAGTCGGAAGTATAGCCAAACAAGTTTGCGAGTGGAGCGTAAGCTTTGATAAGCTTTGCGCCACCAGCAAGG
>CARTQV010000075.1 GCA_949070545.1 uncultured Candidatus Saccharibacteria bacterium
TCAAGGCATCCACTATCAGTGCCCTTATGTACCTTTTTATGCATTGACTTAACTAACAATCGAGATTCGATCATCAGATCCGTCTTACATTTTCTAATCGTTGTCATCAAATTGTTAATCGAAATTTTTACATGGTAAAACTAGATGATAGATTACCTCGCATTATTTCTATCTTAATACAGAGGTTGCTCTTCGCAACTTGCTTAACTTTCACCAGTATAGCGCACTTCTTTAAAAAAGTCAACACTTTTTTTGGAGATTTTTTAGTTTCTTCCTTATCTATAAAATCGAGGAAGTGACACACTACAGAAATATTAGGGGGCTTCCGACAACAAGATTGGTAGATTTGGGGATTTAAGAAAGCCTTTTCGGTCGATGATCAGAGGTCGCAACGAAGTCTAAGGGCATAACGCTGCCAGAACGTTCTGCTTCGATCGCACTAAGTATAAGTTGCTGGTTGCGCAACTTATCTCGCATAGCAATAATCTCTTCATAAGTAAACCATTTCACATCTAAAATCTCACCAGGTTGAGGCTGTATGTCATCGGTCAACGGTCGAGCCGCGAAGATAACCGACACTACGCTATCGTCAGCCCAGAGGAAACTACCGACTTGGCAAACACCTGTCAACTCGATGTCGCAATTCGTCTCTTCTTTCCCTTCGCGAATAGCACCAGCCTGCAAAGTTTCGCCGACATCGAGGTGCCCTGCAGGTAAATTCCACAATCCAAAGACTTGTTCTTTGGATTCTTGTACAAGAATCCAAAGACTTGTTCTTTGGATTCTTGTACAAGAAGATATTTGTTATCTTTTTTTACTACCGATCCAACTACAATATGCATGTTATTTCTCCTTTGTAAGCTTGTTTAACTTCTCTTTAATGAGCGGCTGTTCATGCTCGATTAGCTTCAACCTGGCAGAAATCTCAGTTTCAGCTATCTCGAGCGTACGCTTCAAGACCGGGACGTCACGTTTCGTCTGGAAGAAATCGTGAAAAACCTTCGCTTCGGATGCGGTGCGAATCAAATTCGCGGCATAACGTGGATAATCTTCGACTGATTTATCGCCCGTTAGCCCGACGAGATATTCCCAATTCTCTGTCAACCAAATCAGCGTGCGCTCCCGCGTGCGAAAATTACGCAAAAGGTAGATATATAAATATATATGGTCCTGCGGACGTACAATCTCGGGCTTCTTTAGAAGATCGAGCATACGTTGGCAATGTCTTTCTTCCTTCACCGAACCTGCCAGCTCCGCAAGCAAACTATGCTTCAACTCAGGATTACTCGTAGTCCGATAATACTCCAGCCAATCGGCAAAAACTATTTCCTCATCGAAATAAAGTTTTGCGCTGAGAATGTGCGGGCGCAGGTCCGCGTCAAGTTTCGATAAGTCACTCTGATAAAGTTTCAATAGACGCTTCAAGGTCGGCTGGTCTTCAGCATAATAGGCTATCGAAAGCAAAATACTACGCAAAACTAACTGATTAGAGTCGGAAAGTGCTCCAAAATCAATCTCCGCAAACTGCTCAGACAAACTCTCGCGCAAAAACTTTTTGTAATTATCTGCAAGCGCGGTCTCGGGCGGACAAAATAGCTTCAAATCGCCAATGATATTCGCAAGAATCTCCCAAACAGCGGACGATTTTTCATTTGCAAACTGCGAGATCAAGTCGAGCAAACTCGCGCTTTCGACCTCACCAGCTTTCGCAAGCAGCATGCGATCAATCAAAAGCCGCAGCTTCTGCTCAGATTCCATTTCGACAAACTTCGACAATTTCTCACTAAACTCATTCATCGACAGCTTGATTAAATAATGCCCCGACATATCGTCTTTTACTTCTGGCAGAGGCCATTTCTTAGACCCATCGTCGGTCCCCCCAGCAATCAAAAAACGTTTTTCTGACCAATCGTTACCGTGGGCTTCCAGTATCGGATAACCAGGCTGAGTAATCCAAACTTGCATAAACTTCTTCACATCAAAATCAGCATGGGGTTGGAGCGCCGACCACAAATCATCGCCAGTGGTATTTTGATACTTATGTTTGTCAAAATAATAACGCATACCGGAATAGAAATTATCCTCGCCCATCAAACGCACCAACATCAAGATCAAACGTGCGCCTTTCGCATAGACAATCGCAGCATCAAATAGAGTAGCAATTTCGGCAGGATATTGCACTTCTTGTTGAACGGCCTGAACGCCAGAAAGTGCGTCACGCTTCAGGGCGGCTAGACAGTCACCCGTAAAAAAATCTTCCCAAACGCCAAGCTCTGGATAGAGAGCATCGGCCGCATAATATTCCATGATAGTAGCGAAAGATTCATTCAACCAAAGTCCGTCCCACCACGCCATGGTCACAAGATCTCCGAACCATTGGTGCGAAAGTTCGTGTGTTACCGTGGTTGAAACTGTGCGTTTCAGATCGAGAGAGGCGTCAGGGCCAGCTAGCATCATCGACTCACGATAGGTTACGAGTCCCCAGTTTTCCATCGCCCCCGCCTCGAAATCAGGCAGAGCGACTTGGTCGAGTTTCGACAGAGGACATTGCTCGCCGAATTTCTCGTCGTAATATTCCAAGGCTCGAGTGGCGACTTCGTTCGCAAACAACAGGCTCTCGAGCGGCTGATTCAAGGCACAATAAGACGAAACCTGCACGCCGTTTTTGTTCACAGTTGAAACGCTCTGCAATGGACCAATAACCCAAGCAA
>CARTQV010000076.1 GCA_949070545.1 uncultured Candidatus Saccharibacteria bacterium
ACATGAAGCCCCCACCTGCGGCTAACCCTAGTAACAACACAATAATTACCACTGCGGTTAATAATTTATGTGATTTGCGCGCTTTGACACTTTTGCGTTTTTTAGCGGCGGCGGCTTTGGTTTTTGGTTTATTGGTCTTGTCCTTACCCATATGCTCCTCGAGAAAATCTTGTAAAATAATCGCTGCAGCTTCAGAATCGACGTCACCTTTCTTGTAGCCTTTTTTGCGACCTTTGAGGCGTTTTTCGGCCTCGACTGAGGTCAGACTTTCATCCTGGAAACAGACCTTTGCATCGGGGATTGTCATCTTTAGGTCTTTGGCGAATTTGCGTGTGTAGCGGCTCTGTTCAGTCTCTTGGCCTTCGAGATTGCGCGGCATGCCGAGCACGAAGCAGTTGATATCCCAAGCCCGCGCGAGCGAAGCAATCTTGTCAAATTCAGTGCCGTCTACCTCAATCGCACTGTACGGCACGGCAACGCGGACGCTAGAATCGGCTTTCGCGACTCCGATTCGCTTCGTCCCGACGTCAAGGGCAATTAGCTTCATTATTCATCCTCCACGGTCATATCAACAGTGATTTTTTCGGCCTTTTTCGGTACTTTGCGGACCCAGAAGTAGGACGGAGTGACCTCGACAGAGCTGACACCGTTGATTGAGCGGAGCAAGGACTGGACTTCGCCAATTTTTCGCCCCTTAGTGCGTTCAATGATATCCTCTTCAGTAACAGTTGGGCCGACTTTAATGGTGGTTTTTAGATTTGCACCTTCATCAATGTTATTGAAGGACTCGAAATACGGCTCACCGATCGAATAAATCCGCTGATCTTCGCCAAGCTCGGTCTTTTTGTCGATGAACTCCTCGATTTTTGCCTTCTCAACCACATAAATACTGTAAGTCGTCACCGCCGAAAGATGTGCCTTTCCGTCTGAAGTTTCGCTGCCGACTCCAGGAGACGATTTCAAGTCACCAACCTCAACTTTATAGCTCGCCTCAATAGCGATTTCGTCGTCCGTGACCTCTTCCATCAATTTCGCCTTGCCCTCGGCTTCTTTATTCTCGCCACCACGATCTTCGGCGGCTTTATTAATGTCGGCTTGAGTTACGGTCGTGACCATTTTTGTCGTACCGCCAGAGATGCCTGAGTTTGCTTTTGCAGTCACTCCGCCAACGCTGCTAGTCCAAGTTGCGCTGGTCCCGACATCATAGTTCGATCCAGAATTAGTCGCCTCAACATCGATAGTCGAATTCAGGGTGCAGCTTGCGCGATTGGATTTACAAGGCGAGTCGCCGCCAATTGCTCCGTCCCAACTCAGAGTTGTCCCACCAGTGGCTCGATAGCGCAACCCGTTACTGGCCGTAAATTCGGTGCCAGCCGGAATCTCGATCGAGAAACCGTCTTTGCTGTTTTTTTGGACGGCGCTGGCACTGAGTTCATAGGAAACCTTGAGGCTGCCACGGGCTTTCTCACCACGGTCTTCTTGGCCAGTAGCCGTGAAATCAGCTTCAAATTTATCTTCATAAGTCAACTGCTTCACGAGGAACTTTCCTTCTTCAGCGTTCGCAGCAGCTTCGTCGGTTGTAAAAGTAACTGGTTCATTGAAGTTATTCGCGGAAGTGTGCATGGCGACGGTGATTTTCGCAGCGGGAGCAAAAACCAAAGCCCAAACGAAGAATACAATCAGAAGCACACCTGCAACTGAACCCAAGATAATCCATTTGCGATATTTTTCGAGATTCGGGACTTTTTTATCTTTAGGAGACTTTTTCTTGTTTTTCTTATCTTTGGAGTCATTTTCAAGGCTGTCTTCGTCGATATTGATTACGTCATCGGTCTTTTTTGGTGCAGATTTTGTGCCTTCGGCTTTTGCGTCTTTCGTTTGCGGCTTCTTGTCTTTAGTGTCATTTTTCGGCGTGTCCTCAGCTAAATCTTCGTCGATGATTTGCTCTTCGTTTTCGGTGTCTTTGATCATCTCGGGAGTCGGGACGACTGGACGAGATTGCAAAGTTTTCGCAACCGGAATCTGCGCCGCCATCGCTAATTTTACGACTGCTGGATCGGCCGTTACAATCACGGCAACTTTTTTGCTTTCTTTTGCTGCTCGTGCCACTAGTTTCATATTCACCGCGCTACGAAACATAGCAGCTTTTTTCGGCGGCACAAGGGCCACCAGTTTTTGTTCAGCCCGCTGGAGCTTAGTTAAGATGTCGGTGATATCATCTTCTGGCTCCAAATAAATAACTTCCTTATTCATATGTATTAAATATAGCATATTTTTTCAAGCTTGTGCTAAAATAAACATAATGAGTTTGTTTAAGAAGAAAAATCCAGCAGTTGTGGCACCCATTGTACCGATGGTGCCGAATACAAATTATTCGGCATTAGCAGAATTAACTTTGAACGCGATTACGGACGGAGTCTTGTTGGTCGATGAACGCGGAGTGATTCAGTTTGCCAATCCTGCAGCGGCGACGATGGCAGGTTACAGTAGCCCCGAGAATGTAATCAATTTAAATTACAATTCAGTGTTGATGCTTGAAAACGGCGAAGGTGCACCAGTTTCAGTTGATGGTAGCCCCTTAACACGAGCATTCCAGACCAATGAGAAGTTCACCGCGCGAGATTATTTGTTGGTCTCAACGCAAGGTGAACATCG
>CARTQV010000077.1 GCA_949070545.1 uncultured Candidatus Saccharibacteria bacterium
TTAAAGTAATTAAGAAAGAGGAGTTTTAAGATGGCTGGAGAATTGCAAGGAATTGTGAGCTCGGCAAAACGCGACAAGACCATCACCGTGTCAATCGCAAGCCGCGAGACTCATCCACTTTATCGCAAACAATACACCAAAACCCGCAAATACACTGCTCATGATGAGAAAAACGAGGCTGGTGTTGGCGACCGCGTCTTGATCGAACCGTGCCGCCCGCACAGTAAGACGAAAACCTATAATCTCGTCAAGGTTCTCGAAAAATCGCATGATGCTGTCGAGCTAAAGGATGAAGTTCTCGGCAAAACTGCAGAAGGGGAGGAGAAATAATATGATTCAACAGGAAACTAGATTAAAAGTCGCAGACAATAGCGGCGCCAAAGAGCTTGGTGTAATCCGGGTCCTTGGTGGGACGAGAGCTAGGTATGCACGCGTGGGTGACATCGTCACTTGTAGCGTCAAAGAAGCCAGCCCAACCGGCAACGTAAAGAAAAAAGCTGTCG
Organism: uncultured Candidatus Saccharibacteria bacterium; assembly: GCA_949070545.1. GTDB lineage: Bacteria > Patescibacteriota > Saccharimonadia > Saccharimonadales > Saccharimonadaceae > Nanosyncoccus. Next base: position 504 of record CARTQV010000077.1, read on the forward strand.
TCAGAGCTGTGATCGTTCGAACGAGGCAACAAATCCGCAGACCAGACGGTTCAACAATCAAATTCGACGACAATGCTGCCGTGCTCGTCAACGACGACAAAACTCCGAAAGGAACTCGCGTTTTTGGCCCCGTACCACGCGAACTCCGCGAACTCGGATTTAATAAAATCATCAGCCTTGCGCCGGAGGTCCTATAATGAGTAAATGTTTGAAAACAGGCGATACTGTGAAAATTATCGCTGGAGATCACAAAGGCGAAGTCGCAAAAATCGTCAAAGTCGACAAAAAAACCGGCAAAGCTATGCTTGAGGGGATCAATATCGTCGAAAGGCATATGCGAGCTACACAATACAATCCGCAAGGCGGCAAAAAAGAAGTCCATGTCGGTATCGACTTATCTAACCTGAAGAAGGAGGATAAATAATGGCTGAAGCAAAAACTACTCCAAGACTGAAAAAACTTTATAACGACGAAATCGCTAAGAAATTGAAAGAAGAACTCGGTCTGAAAAATATCAACCAAGTTCCAAAGCTCGAAAAAGTCGTCGTGTCATCTGGTGTCGGTAAAAAACGTGAGGACAAGAGATTCACGGAGACCGTAGAACTAACTTTGTCAAAGATTACCGGGCAGGCTACGACTAGTCGCCTCGCCAAGAAATCCATCGCCGGATTCAAAATTCGCAAAGGCATGGGTGCGCCAGTCGGATATTTAACGACACTTCGTAACGATAAAATGTATGAATTTGTTGACCGCTTAATTAACATTACGTTACCACACGTGCGTGACTTTCACGGTGTCAGCCGTAAGGCTTTCGACAAACAAGGCAACTATAGCCTTGGTTTGAAAGAGCAAACCGTCTTCCCAGAAATCACTTTTGAGGATTCTAGCGTGTTGCACGGTCTTGAAGTTACTTTTATCATTAAAAATGGTTCTAAAGAAGGGAGCATGAAGTTGCTAGAAGCATTTGGCATGCCGTTTGAGAAGGAGGGCAAATAATATGGCGAAAAAATCTGCTATCCTGCGTGACGAAAAACGGCGCAAAATGAACGAAAAATATAAAGCTAAACGCGCTGAATTAAAGGCAGCCGGTGATTTAGAGGGACTTCAGAAACTCCCGCGGAATTCTAGTCCAACTCGTTTAAAGAACCGCGACATGCTCGATGGTCGCCCACGTGGCTACATGCGATATTTCGGACTTAGCCGTATCAATTTCCGGGAAAAAGCTTCAAAAGGCGAAATCCCAGGCGTAACAAAGAGTAGCTGGTAAGAAGGAAAGGAGAGAAGAATATGTCATTACAATCAACTGATCAAATCGCCGACCTGATTACCCGCATTCGCAACGCTATCATGGTCGGAAAAACCGAAATTCGCGTCCCGACTAGCAAGCTGAAAGTCGCCGTCATTGAAGGTTTGAAAGGTGCTGGCTATATCGACAGTTACGAAGTCGAGGAGGCGAAGCCTCGCGGTGTCTTGCACGTTACGATTTGCGGCGAAGGAGAAAACGCTAGAATTACAGAAATTTCTAAAGTTTCAAAACCTGGTCGCCGAGTCTATGTCGGCTCCGAGGAAATCCCAGTCGTAAAAAGTGGCCGCGGGGCTGTGCTTATCAGTACCAGCAAAGGTATCATGACTGGCCGCGAAGCCAAGAAACAACATCTCGGTGGTGAGATTTTAGTGAAGGTTTACTAGAAGTCCAGTCTAGATGTTAAAAGTTCCTCCGGTGCGGGGGAACTTTTACTATGATAGCATGAAAAAGACCCTGCTGGAGCAGAGCCTTTTCTTTTTTAGAACGGCGAGGAATCATGCGGTCATAAAACCGTATTTTCTTAAATGGTCGACTGCGAGCTCGTATGCCTCCTGGTCAATATCTTTCAGATTGTGAAACCGTCGCTGATCGCGACAAGCCGCCAGTAGTTGGCCTATCGTCTGAATATTTGCCTCACAGATAATCCTAAGCTCTTCATTAGTAAAAAACGAACCCAGGTAATGTCTCCTAATATTAAAATCTAAGTAATCTATACTACTTGATTCCGTAGGAATACATTCATCAATATCCAAACGAAACCGACAAGTCGCCAGCTTCCGCAAGAATTTCTCCTGAGAAACCTTGCCAAAAGCAGATATCTCCCTCATAC
>CARTQV010000078.1 GCA_949070545.1 uncultured Candidatus Saccharibacteria bacterium
AGCCTTCTCGGCTTTCTTTACTTCTTTTTTCGCTTCCTTAGACTTTTTATCGGATTTCTCGTCAGCTTTTTCTTCTTCAAAGACTGGGATTTTGTCGCCGTCTTTTACGGTGATATAAGCAACTTTTTTATCTTGGCGGAAAGTAGTACCAGGATAAGCATGTTTGCCGCGGCTGAAACGAGTTGGCTTACCTTTCCGAACGGTAGTACGGACGTCGACGACAGTTACCTTGAAGGCTTCAGAAATCTGCTTCGCGATTTCTTGTTTGCTGGCTTTGAGCGGGACGAAGAAAACGTAAGTGTGCTTCGATTCTTCGTTGTAAGCCTTTTCGGTTGCGCGAGGAATATATTGAACAGTTCTCATTTATGCTTCCTCCTTTCCGAGTAGCCAGTTTTCAATCATCGGCAGAGACTTTTCTGAGATGATGATTTTGTCGGCGTTTAAAACATCGAAGACATTGAGATAAGTCGGGCGTACGACCTTGACGTTGGCGACGTTGTTGGTCGCACGGTTAACGAGGTTGTCACGCACGCTTACAACGAGCAAAACTTTCTCGGTGTTGCTAATCTTGTTGTCGTTCAACATTTTTACGGTTTCTTTCGTTTTGCCTTTCGGGCAAGCAAAAGTATCAATAATTATGATTGCCTTGTCGGCATTTTTCAAGCTCAGAGCTTGGCGGACAGCAATCTTTTTTGCGCTTTTGGAAATTTTCTTGGTGAAGTTTTCTTCGCCAGTGCGACCAAAAGCTACGCCACCATGGCGCCAGATCGGGTTGCGTGTCGAGCCAAAACGGGCACGACCAGTTCCCTTCTGTTTCCATGGTTTTTTGCCGCCCCCGCGGACTTCGCCACGCTTTAAGGTCTTTGCGTGTGAGCTGCGTGAGTTAGCGAGATATGCGTCATACGCGGTCTTGAGTAATTCGTGGTTGTCCACGCTCAAACCGAATACTTCTTTATTCAGTTCAGCCATATTACTCCTTTCCCTCGACAGTTACGATGCCTTTTTTCGGACCTGGGACCGCACCTTTTAAACCGATGAGGTTGTTTTCGGTGTCGATATAAGCAACCACCAGATTTTTGACGGTTACTTGGTCATGGCCCATGCGACCTGGCATCTTTTTGCCTTTGAAAACTTTTTGAGGATACATTGATCCGATTGAACCAACTCTCCTGATGTTACCCTTGAAACCGTGGGTATTGCGGGACTCGTTAAAGTTCCAGCGTTTGACGGTGCCAGCGAAACCTTTACCCTTTGAGGTGCCAGTAACTTGGACTTTGTCGCCGATTTTGAAGCTATCGACGCTGATTTTGTCGCCAATTTTCACCTCTGGAGTTTCCTCAACACGAAACTCTTTCAGGATTTTTGGCGTGATTCCGGCCGTTTTGACGTGGCCAGCGACCGACTTGCTCAGATTCTTACCCTGACCGTAGCCCAACTGCACAGCGTTATAACCATCGGTTTCGACGGTTTTAATCTGAGTCACTGTGGAGGGGTCGGCTTGCAAAATCGTAACTGGAGTTACGATACCATCTTCGCCGATGATCTGGGTCATACCAATTTTGGTGCCGATGATGACTTGCATCCTGTTCCTTTCCCTTATTAGACAATACGAAAGCTAGACTAATGAGCGGTTCCTGAGACTCAGGCCTACTCTGGTCGTCTAGTTCAAATCGTCTGTTATTAAACTATACTCGTTTAGTCTAACACAGATTTCTTCTCTTTACAACCCCAGAAAAACAAAATGTTGTTGATTTTACAACATTCGTTGAGGATTTTTGCTGGTTTTGGGACGTTCTAGCCTACAAAAGTTGCATTTTTAACAAGTTTGTGCTACAATAGTAGTATAAGGAAAGTTTTTGGGGCTTTAGAACATTTATTTTTCGAAAGGCAGGTGATATTCTATGAAAGATCTCGCAAAAGTCTTGTTGGCTGGTCTACTTGGTGGAGCTGTTGGGGCAATTGTCCTGAAATGGCTCGTAGAGCGTAGTGCGTTGAAGGGTGAGGAGCTAATTATAGAACTAGAGAGAATGTTGGCTAGAAATGATTTTGCTGACTTTGATGACTGGGATGATGACGACGAATCTGCTTATGAGCAGAAAACAGCTTTTAACGAGACTGCACAACAGTCTGAAGAACAAGAAGGATATAATACGCCAACTGATTAGCGCCTAGGCGCTTTTATATGCACGAAGCATATAAAAAAATGATTTTTTAGCTAATTAGTTATTTTTTGTTATAGAAACCCCCTTTCTACTGGCCGCTAGAGCGTAACTTGCTCGGCGGCCTTTTCCTTGGTTCGCGAGAAGTCGTTGATGCTGATATTCATTTCTTGAAAACTACACTCCAGGAGAAAACATCTTGAGTTTCTTACGGTGTTCTTTGAAACGAACATCATGGCTTTCGACTTCAGCCCAAAAGGCCGGTGAATGGTCCATGTGATTTAAGTGCGCGAGTTCGTGGAGAATGACATAATCGCGCAGAACTTCGGGGACTTGCATGAGCCCGATGTTGAGAGAGATTGTTCGGTTGCTACTGCAACTTCCCCACCTTGTAGCAGCGTGGCTGAGACGGCATTTGTCATAATCATAAC
>CARTQV010000079.1 GCA_949070545.1 uncultured Candidatus Saccharibacteria bacterium
TTCCTCCCTTTCTGTAAAAGTTCTAGATTTTAGTTTCTGGGCTAAAATTCACCCCATACTTCCATTGTATCACAGATTATCAATTTTGTCAATAGTATTTACGCTAAATTGCCCAAATGACAAATTCCTATTCATTTTCTCTATTTTTACCCCTATACAAAATCTCCAATCTGTGCTAAAATAACAGAGAAATTAATTTAAGGAAGGAAGATATGAGTCGTATCGGAAAACAACCCATCGAGATTCCGGCGGGAGTGACAATCACGGTCGGCGACAAAGATATTACTGTCGCAGGCCCGAAGGGTCAACTCATCGTTCCGCTTCAGGAAAATGTCAAAGTGACCGTCGCTGACAACGTCGCTACCGTCACTCGCGACAATGACGAGCCGAAATCGCGTGCTTGGCACGGTCTACAACGTGCTCTTTTAAACAACGCTGTCGTCGGCGTAACCAAGGGCTTCGAGAAGAAGCTCGAAATCAACGGCGTCGGTTTCCGCCTCAGCGGTGGACCAAAAGATATTGAGATGGCCTTGGGCTTTTCTCACCCCGTGAAATATTCTGCTCCAGAAGGAGTCGAACTCAAAACCGACAAAATGACGATCACCGTTTCAGGCATCGACAAACAAAAAGTCGGCCAAGTCGCCGCGGAAATCCGCGCACTGAAAAAACCTGAGCCATACAAGGGTAAAGGTATTAAATATGCTGATGAAGTAATCCTTCGCAAGGCAGGAAAGGCAGGGAAGAAATAATGAATAACGTATTTCGTGCAAAACGCACTCGCGCAAAAATTCATGGTACTGCAACGCGCCCTCGCCTGAGTGTACATATCAGCAATATGCATATCACCGCACAGCTAATCGACGACGACAAAGGCGTCACTTTGGCTTATGCGACAACAGTCGGCAATAAACTTAGTGGTACAAAGACCGAAAAGGCTGCTGCTCTCGGCAAAGAAATCGCCGCAAAAGCGAAAAAGGCCGGTACGAAATCAGTAGTCTTTGATCGTGGCTCAAAATTATATGCTGGCAGAATGGCGGCCCTCGCCGACGCTGCCCGCAAGGAAGGATTGGAGTTCTAATATGGCTGATTCTGATAAACAAGCAAAAGTCATCAACAAATCTGGCACCCTCAAGATGGACGATAATGTCGCTGCGACCAAAACTCGCAAAGACATCGGTGGCCGCCCGATGGGGAACCGTCGTGGTCGCCGCAATAATCGCAACATGGATAATACGCCAAAGGAGTTCGACACCGTAACAATTAATATCGATCGCGTTTCTCGAACTGTGAAAGGCGGACGCCGTATGCGCTTCAAAGCACTCGTCGCCATGGGGAATCACAAAAACAAAATTGGTATTGGCGTAGCAAAAGGTAGTGATGTAACAAGCGCCGTCCAGAAAGCCACCGCAAAAGCGAAAAAGGCCATGATCGAATTTCATATGGATGGAGAAACAATCTGTCATGAAGTCGAAACTCGTGCTACTGGCGCCGATGTTCTCATGAAGCCAGCCGCGCCCGGAACTGGGATTATCGCAGGTGGTGTCGTGCGAAGCGTTATTGGCCTCACTGGGATCAAGAACTTAATTTCGAAGAGCCTCGGCAGCACCAATAAAGTCAACATTGCCTATGCCGTACTCGAAGGATTGAAACAACAGATCCCGCGCGATGAATGGGTCGGCAATGCTGGAAAAAGTGGTAAAAAACAGGGCACTACTGCCAAGAAAACCACCAAAAAGGAGGATAAGTAATGAAATACAATGAACTCCAGGTTAACAAGAATACTCGCCCGACTCGTGCTGGGCGCGGCATCTCCGCTGGCAAAGGAAAAACTGCTGGTCGCGGAACTAAGGGGCAAAAATCTCGCTCTGGTCACCGCAAAATGCCAGCCGGATTCATGGGCGGTCAACGTGCCATTATGCAAGCAATCCCGAAGCTCAAAGGTTTTAAAAGTATTCATCCGAAAGCAACTGTGGTCTATACTGATCGTCTAAACGAGCTCAGTGGAAAAGTCGATAACTTCGTCTTAGCCGATAAGGGCTTGATCGAAAATCCATACGCGAATGTCAAGATTATTTCGCGCGGTGATTTGAGCGCAAAAATCGACATCGAAACGCAGTTCGCGAGCAAAACTGCTGTCGAAGCCATCAAAAAGGCTGGTGGTAGCTACAAAAAAGTCGCCATGCCACAACGCATTGCGGCAGAAAAGAACGACTAGATACGTAAGTTACTATAAGCTGTTAGAAAAGTGTTGTAGATTTTACAACACTTTTCTTGTGCTATAAACATAGGCATGATATACTAAAAATGTCTGAATTACATCGTGACCATATTTTGGTAGCATTTTTACCATTTTAACCTGTCAATAATCTATTCAATTAGAATGCATTCAGCGACACCGCATAAGTAATACGTTCTAATGAAGAGTTAGGGACAGGTTACGAATGGAATTCAGACACCTTGCGGTGTCGCTTTTTGTGACATAAGCGATAGGTTCCTTTATGACTA
>CARTQV010000080.1 GCA_949070545.1 uncultured Candidatus Saccharibacteria bacterium
GTGCCAATTTGACTGCTTTCCGAATCGCCTTCTCCCGATCTAGTTCCACCAACAAGTCGTCATCCAACTTTTTCCCAGCCTTCTCCGCCCCCCGCACAAACATCGCCGCAATCTCCTTCGGGTCCTCATCTCGCGTGTCATCTTCCGTAATGATCACCACATCCGCCTCTCGCCCCAAAATCTCGCCTCGCGGCTCTCGTGTCCCATGATCGCGTCGCCCCGCTCCACCATGCACCGCAATAATCCTACCAGAAAATCCTGCCCTACGCCCCACGCTCTCAAACACTTTCTCCAACGCATCCGGCTGATGTGCATAATCCACAATCACCTCAAAATCCTGCCCCGCCTTCACTCGCGTCATCCGCCCCTCAACCGCCTCGAGCGCATAGATTCCTTTCTCAATCTCCTTCTCCTTCAGGCCTACCTGCTTTCCAACCGCCACCGCCGCTAGGGAATTATAAACGTTAAACTCCCCTGGAATCTGCGTCCGAATTCTCATATCACCACACGAATATTTCACATCTTTTGTGCCAATTTTCACGTCAACAGCCCGCAAATCTCCAGATTTTATACCATATGTGATATATTTTCCGGCCCCACAGGCTTTTTCAAACCACTCCACGTTCTCATCATCCGCATTCAAAACTCCGAATTTCGCTTTCCGAAACAGTTTCATCTTTGCCGCTCGATAGTTCGAAAACGTCCGATGATAGTCCAAATGCTCCGGTGTAATATTCGTCAGAACCGCAATCTCCACCGGCACCCCCAAAATCCGCGACTGACTCAACGCATGCGAAGTCACCTCGAGCACCAAAAATTCCGCCCCCGCATCCGCAATTGCCCGCATCCTTCGATTCAAAATCCCCACACTCTCCGTCGTCATATGCTCAATCTGCGCATGGTAATTCACCCCATCACTCCAACCCACCGTCGTGAGCAATCCTGCTTTATGCCCCGACTCCTGCAGCATTTTCCAAATCATAAAACTCGTCGTCGTTTTACCATTCGTTCCCGTCACCGCAATCACCCGCAACTTTCTCGCCGGCCAACGATTCTTCACGCCCGCCCTCACCGCCTGCGCCCAATGCAACGGCTTCACCAGGGAATTATACCCCGGCATTTTCTCCAACTTACTCTTCAAACTCATATCTTCATTATATCACTTTGAAAAAACAGTTTCACCTTGAAATCTACTTCTTGGCTTTTTCCCGAACTCATGCGATAATCAACCCAGTAGCCCGAAACTTGCACTTTAGGAGGTGAGCCCATGAACAAAGCTACATTCAGGCGCTTAGCTTATTTGTTTAAAAAGAGCGGACAAGAAACGCCAATTATTGTTTACGATGTTGACGACGTCCTCTGGGGATTATTAGAAAATATCGCTTTGGCTGGAGGTTTGAACCCAGCTTTTTGCACCGCCGTTTTCCGCATTCGCGAGAATTGGCTCTTATCGCGGTCTGAACAGGAATATATCATCGAAACTTTTTCCGATGCGAAAATCTTTCGAGACATCAAATTCTATCCCGAAGCTGCCAACATCTTGCGTCCCGAAGAACTCGGCGCAAAAGTTGTCATCAATAGCAATAGTTTTAACGCTGAAATCGGAGAACTGAAAATTAACCAGCTATTACAAGCCATCCCCAACCTAGAATCCGAGAACATCCAAATCAACATCTTGGACTATCAACACGCTAACCATAAGCCGCTTAGCGAAAAAACTACAATCTTAATCGACGATAGCCCTTATAACGTCGCCACTTCGCCCGCTCTGATGAACCTCATGCCCGAAAATATCTATTGGACCCACAACCCGAAGTCCAAGGAAATTGTTCAGCATCAACCCGTAACCTGGCTTCCGAACCTCGGCGCAATCAACGATTTCGTTTATACCGCCGTGGGCTATATGATGAGTCCATCATATAGCCTGAACTAGTTCAGGCTAATCTGTGGCCCTTCTAAGGGCCACTTTACTTTGTGCGCAGCGGGTACATCAGCCTCCCTTACTCTAAGCCTTTGTACCACGCTGGGCAGAATGGCTACTATTGGACAT
>CARTQV010000081.1 GCA_949070545.1 uncultured Candidatus Saccharibacteria bacterium
TGATGTGAGTCTTCCCATTTTGCATCACCTGCGCGCCTTCACGTAAAAGTCCATCAACCGTATTCACAACATGTGGTTCATTCCCCGGAATCGGGTTGCTCGAAAAGACAATTACGTCACTTGGTTTAATCTTGATATATTTATGCGCACCAGTCACCATTCGATTCAAAACCGCATTCAGCTCTCCCTGTGAACCCGTGCAAACCACCGTCACCTTATCATCTGGCAATTTCACGATATCTTCCATCTTCATAATCGTATCTTTCGGCACCTTGATTACGCCCGCTCTCAGCGCCACTTCGACGTTATTAATCATCGAAAAACCAGCAAACGCCACTTTTCGCCCACGTTTATGCGCTTCCATCAAAATCAGTTCAATACGCTTAATCTGGCTCGAAAAACAACTCACAATCACCCGACCGTTCGCATAATGGTCCATCACTCGCCCGAGATTCTCTCCCACATCATATTCCGAATGTGGGTGCCGACCCGGGCTATCAATATTCGTGCTCTCGTTCAATAGCAACGCCACCCCCTCATTTTTCACGATCTCATCAATCCTCTCATAATCCGTCTGTACTCCGAGAGGTCTATTTTCATGCCGCCAGTCACCCGAAAGATAAATTACCCCATTCGGCGTTCGCACCACAATTGCTGCATTTCCTGGGATCGAATGCAGAGTATGGATGAATTCCACACTAAAATGTTCGCTCACTTTAATCACTTCGTGTTTCAGGGGATCCACTGCAACATAATTCAAATCCGGCACTTCATCAAGCTCTGACATCTGTTTTTGAATCATTCCAACCGTAAATTTCGTCGCATAAATCGGCGTCGTTGGCTTAAATTTCGGCAAAAGATGTCGACAGGCACCGATATGATCAAGGTGCGCATGCGTGAAGCAAATCGCTTTCACCTTGTCTTTGTTGTCTTCAAGGTATTGCACATCCGGCACCATATAGTTCACGCCTGGATAATCCGGGCCGGCAAACAACGTTCCCATATCAACCAGAATAATCTCATTTTTGTATTCAATGATGGTCATATTCTTACCAATTCCGAACTCGCCCACGCCGCCCATCGGAATCACTCGCACCGCCTCCGGGTCTGGGCGTGCTGCCCTAAGTTGCGCCGTCGTTACTTGCTGACCATCATAACCGTTATAACGGCTCTTATTTACCGGTACCCCAACAATATGTTGTGTCGCCTGCGCATTCACATCTTGCGACAACATCCGCTGGTGATGTACCATTTCACCCTTGCGCACCGAAACTCCCAATCCCGCACGCTTGCTCTGCGCCGGGCTACTTGCCGTCTTCATGCCTTTCTTCTGACCAGCCCTCCCTGCTTTCTTCGTGGCATTTTTCACCTCGCTCTTCGTCGCCCGACCCCTGCGACCAGCTGATTTCTTCGTCAAACTTGCATCCTTCCCACCTTCCTCAAAGTTGGAATTGAAATTACGTTTTTGCGCCTCCTCAAATTGTTTTTTAATATCTGGCAAGCGTTCATCCCGCATTTTCATTAAACGCGCACGCCGCTCATCTTCTCGTTTATTCACCATATTTCCTTTTCCGTTAATTTAACCCCCGAAGTCTTTCTTGTTGCCTCAATTATAGCAAACTCTCATCAAAAACACAAGAACTCATTTCAAACAAAAATGTGAACAACGCCTCCTCCTACTATAGACACTAACTAGCTAGGCAGCGGAGGGAGATGGCGCCGAAGCGACCAAAACTGTTGGATGGATCTACGACGTTATTGTTGAAGTTGAGAGAGTGGGAGCGTCAGCTCTCATTTCCGAGGATGCGGAACAGCAGTCGAGTTTAATAACCGCCTAACGGCGGTTATTAAACGGTAAGTTAGTGCCTATAGTAGGAGGAGAAAGCTCTATAACTTCTCCAACAACTCTTGTAGCTCCGCATCACTCTTCGCCCCAAAAGTCACACTCCGCCCTCGCACTCGCACTTCTACCCCATATTTTTTACATAACCTTGCTTCCTCTTTCGTGAAACTATTTG
>CARTQV010000082.1 GCA_949070545.1 uncultured Candidatus Saccharibacteria bacterium
AAGGTCTTCCATGCTGTCGATGCGCCCGCGACGTGAGTTGATATCACCAATGACGTCACCCATGAATTCTTCTGGAGTCGTAACTTCAAGTTTCATAACTGGCTCGAGTAGGACAGGGTTAGCCTTTTGAATGCCGGCGCGCGTAGCAAGACTACCGGCCAGTTTAAAGGCGAGTTCGGACGAGTCAACATCGTGGTAGCTACCATCATAGAGGGTAGCCTTTACGTCAACAACAGGATATCCTGCGATGACGCCACCATTCAAGGTCTCCTCAATACCTTGCTGAACTGGTTTACGATACTCTTGAGGAACCACACCACCTTTGATCTGATCAATAAATTCAAAGCCCTTGCCCGCTTCATTCGGCTCGAATTTGATCCAGACATCACCATATTGACCACGACCACCAGATTGTTTGACGTGCTTTCCTTGCGCTTCAGCAGTGCCACGAATCGTTTCGCGATAAGCAACCTGTGGTGCGCCAGTATTAGCTTCGACACCGTGCTCTTTCTTCAAACGATCGATAATAATCTCTAGATGAAGCTCACCCATGCCGGAGATAATAGTCTGTCCAGTTTCTTCATCGGTATGAACCTTGAAGGTTGGGTCCTCTTCGGCTAATTTTGAAAGTCCGAGCCCCATTTTTTCTTGGTCACTCTTGGTTTTCGGTTCGACAGCAATTGAGACTGGAGGATCTGGGAATTCGATGCTCTCAAGCAAAATTGGATGGGTTGGATCGCAAATTGTCGTTCCGGTCGTAACGTCTTTTAATCCGACTACGGCCGCGATATCGCCTGCACAAATTTCAGAAATCTCTTCGCGTTTGTCGGCAAACATGCGAACAATACGTCCAACACGCTCTTTGTCCCCAGTCGTAGCATTATAAATCATACTTCCAGAAGTCATTTTTCCGGCATAGACACGAATAAAAATCAGTTTTCCAACGAATGGATCGGTCGCAACCTTGAAAGCGAGAGCTGTGAGGGGTTCTTTGTCATCGGCCTTGCGGATGACCTCGTTACCAGTTTTAGGATCAATACCCACGGTTTGGCCTTGGTCACGATCGAGCGGGCTTGGAAGATAATCGGTGCAAAGATCGAGCACTTTTTCGACAATCACACCACGGCCATCGCCGCCAGTCACTAAGAAGAAATCACCATCAAGCACACGCTTCCGAAGTGCAGCTTTGAGCTCAGCCTCAGAAATGGCTTCCTCACCCTCATTAAAGAATTTTTCCATCAAAGTTTCGTCCGCCGCTACGGCTTCTTCGACGAGGATACTACGAGCATTTTTCGCCTTTTCGAGCATATCGGCAGGTATTTCACCGACAGTGAGTTCATGATCAGCGTAATCTTTGTAGGTATATGCTTTCATGTCGATTAAATCGACCACGCCACAAACATCTTTTTCAAAGCCGATTGGTAGATGCACTGCAACGGCGTTTTTCGAGAGGCGTTTGTGGATACTGTCAAGGGACTTATAGAAATCGCCACCGATTTGGTTAATTTTGTTCACAAAACAGATGCGAGGGACACCGTACTTTGAAGCTTGGCGCCAAACGGTTTCAGATTGTGCTTCGACGCCCATTTTTCCATCGAAAACAACCACTGCGCCGTCGAGCACGCGTAAGCTACGTTCGACTTCGGCGGTAAAGTCGATGTGCCCCGGAGTATCAATAATATTAATCTTGTGACCTTTCCAATAAGCTGTGACAGCGGCGGAAGTAATCGTAATTCCGCGATCTTTTTCCTGCTCCATCCAGTCAGTTGTAGCGCCACCAGTGTCACCCTTCACGAGGTCAATTTTGTGCTTCAGGCCTGTGCGATAGAGAATCGCTTCAGTTGTTGTGGTCTTGCCTGCATCAATATGGGCGATAATCCCAATATTGCGGAATTTTGATAA
>CARTQV010000083.1 GCA_949070545.1 uncultured Candidatus Saccharibacteria bacterium
CCGAGTCCCGTGACGACGGGAACGAGGAACCCGTCCCTGAAGTAGAACTAAGACTAGTGCAAAAAAATAATATGATAAAACCATAAACTCAACCTATGTTATAATAAACCACATGCAGGAGGTAAAATCCAAAATCAAGGCTCTCGAGAAACTTTTTCCAAAACCTTGGCCAGCAATCTGGGCTTGGTTCTATCTCGCAATCGTCGTCCTTGGACTCGCTACACCAACTAGTGACCTCATCACTTTCATCAAACTTGCGAGCATTTTTCTCTGCCTCTTCTACGTTGTCCAACTCTTCAAAACCGACTATCTTTTACAACTTGCCATGTTACTCACCTCAATCGCCGACATCCTCCTCGCCTTGAACAATATCGCTATTTCTGGCATCATTACTTTCTTTCTCGCCCAAATCGTCCACCTTTTTCGCCTCAGCCCAAAAAAGGATCGTCTCCCGTCTTTAATCTTCGTTGTCGTCGCCGTCCTCGTTATCATCAGCGATATTATCTGGGATTACACGCCATTATTATATGTTGTTTGTACGTTCTACGCTATCACACTCGTCATCAATATTACCCTGAGCTGGCGCTGGTTCAAAACAGCGCCAAAAGCTCCCCGAGCTTTTCTAGCCTTTCTCGGATTTTTGCTTTTCCTCTGCTGCGATTCTTGCACGGCTATTTCTTATCTCTCACTCACCAAAGTCTTCCCGCATTTTCTCTATGCTCCGGCCAACTTTTTCGCTTGGCTCTTCTATTACCCCTCCCAGGTCCTCGTCTCCAACAGCTCAAAACACACTACGACCTAGCCTGAAAACATTTTCGACGCCTGTTTTGGTATTTTTTACAAAAAAGTATGCTAAAATAGTTCATAAAGGAAGGTAATTGTGCTACAATGGAGGTAATTATGGAAGGTAAAAAATCACACACATCACCCAGCAACGGCCAACGCGCAATCCTCGTTTTTGGGGCACCGTGCAGCGGCAAAACTACTTTTAGCAAGCAGTTCGCTTCGCAATTCAACGCAACTTTTTATGATCTTGACGCCCTAAAACAGGAACATAACCTCTCGCGTCAATTCATCTTGTTGCTTGTTGAACAAATCGCTCGTACTGGCTCGACTCTCGTCTTCGAGGGAGGCATTGATACCGAGAAAGATCGTCGTGAAATCGCCGAGATTTTGCGTTCCGCTGGCTATTCGCCGACCTTAGTATGGATTCAAACTGATGTCAGTACCGTACGCATGCGTCTGAAGAACAAGTTGAAATCCGTCGAGAAAGCAAAAACCGTCTACGACGCTCGTGTGAAAGCACTCGAGGCTCCTTCCGACGCCGAAGCCCCAATTGTCTTGTCTGGAAAGCACACTTACGCTACCCAGCTTAAACAGGTCTTGACCCAGCTCCAAGAGCGATGATTATCCATGACCCAGAGTTTGGGGAAGTTATCGTTCGTCGCAACCCACTCGCAAAGGGAGTCAGTTTTTCGGTCTCGCCTTCTGGACGACTTCAGATGTGCCTCAGTCAGCACGCTAATGAGTTTCTTTTAAAGCGTATTTTGAACAAAAATCGCGCCCTGATTCGCGAAAAAGTCCCGCTTGCCGATCCCAAAACCCAACGCGCTCGTGACGCCAAGAAAAAAATCCTCACCAAGAAGGCGAAGGAGTGGTTGCCGTATCGACTCGAATATTATGCAAAACTTTATGGTTATGATTATGACAAAT